>JBBQKE010000112.1:0-5826 GCA_038326585.1 Actinomycetales bacterium
CGAAGACGAAGGTGATCAAGAAGCCGATCGTGAAGATCATCGGGCTCTCGAACGTCACCGACCCACGCCACATGGTTCCGATCCAGTTGAAGATCTTCACACCTGTGGGCACGGCGATGAGCATGGTCATGAGCGCGAAGAACGGCAGCAGCACTGAACCGGTCACGTACATGTGGTGCGCCCACACCGTCATCGAGAGGGCCGCGATCGCAATCGTGGCGTAGACGAGCGTCTTGTAGCCGAAGATCGGTTTGCGACTGAAGACCGGAATAATCTCTGAAACGATGCCGAAGAACGGCAGGGCAAGGCTGTACACCTCAGGGTGCCCGAAGAACCAGAACAGGTGCTGCCACAAGATGGCTCCGCCTGTCGCCGCGTCAAACACATGCGACCCGAACATGCGGTCGGATCCCAGGGCGAACAGAGACGCCGCGAGCACCGGAAACGCCATGAGCACGAGCAATGAGGTCACGAGCGTGTTCCACGTGAAGATCGGCATGCGCCACATCGTCATGCCGGGCGCGCGCATCGTGATGATCGTCGTGATGAAGTTCACGGCGCCGAGAATCGTGCCGAAACCGCTCATGGTGAGCCCGAAGACCCACATATTGCCGCCGAGTCCTGGTGTGAAGGTTTGACTCGACAGTGGCGCATAGGCGAACCAGCCGAACGAGGCGGCACCCTGCGGGGTCAAGAAGCCAGCGACGGCGATGAGCGAGCCGAACGAGTAGAGCCAGTAGGCAAACGCGTTCAGGCGCGGGAACGCGACATCAGGGGCGCCGATCTGCAGCGGCATCAGCACGTTCGCAAAGCCCGCGAAGAGCGGCGTCGCGAACATCAGCAGCATGATCGTGCCGTGCATGGTGAACAGCTGGTTGTACTGCTCTTTCGTCGCGACGATCTCGAGACCCGGCGCAAAGAGCTGCGCACGAATGACGAGCGCCATCACGCCGCCGATGAGGAAGTAGATGAACGACGTGATCAGGTACATGTACCCGATCGTCTTGTGGTCGGTCGTCGTGACCCATCCGACGAGAACGTTGCCCTTGCGGCGAACGGTCGGAGAGACGTGCTCAGGCGCAGGGCCCGACACAGATGGGCGAGGTGCGGTCGTGGTCATGAGCCGCTCACTCCTCTTCGCTGGCGCCGGTGCCCGGCAGGTTCGTATTGGTGTTGAATTCGGGACCGAGTCGGCCGACGTTGCCCTGCGCCCGCAGCGCATCCATCTGAGCGTCATACTCGGCTTGCGACACGACCTCGACATTGAAGAGCATCAGGGAGTGGAATTCGCCGCACAATTCGGCGCACTTCCCCATGTAGGTCCCCTCCTTCTCGGGGATGAAGTACCAGTAGTTGGTTTCGTTCTCCCCCGGGAACATGTCTTTCTTGTAGAGGAAGTCGATGATCCAGAACGAGTGGATGACATCGCGTGACTCGAGCCTGATCTCAACTTTCTGTCCGACCGGCAAGTACAGGGTCGGAAGGCTCGCCATGTCGATCGTGTTGTTCGGGCCAGTCTCTTGTGCCTGAATGCCCGAGAAGTAGACGTCATCGGAGATGTAATTGAAGTCCCAGGCCCAGCGCTTGCCGAAGACCTCGATCGTGACGTCGGGGTCTTCAAGGGGCGCCTCGATGATCGCCTGATCACGAGCCGTGAAGGCGAAGAAGCCGAGCACCAGGATGAGGGGAATGACGGTGTAGAGCGTTTCGATCGGCATGTTGTAGCGCATCTGCACCGGCAGGCCCGTCTGGCCCTTGCGGCGGCGGTAGACGATCGCTGCCCAGATGATCAAACCCCAGGTGATCACGCCGACGATCAGCAGAACGAGCCATGACGTCACCCACAGACCGACGACGCGGTCGACCTGGTTGGTGGTGCCAGGTTCGGTGGGCAACCAGCCCAGTTGCATCTGAGTCGTGCAACCCGCAAGCGCCACTGTGGTGACGAGGGCGAGCGGGATCGCCGTCAAGCGAAGACGTCGGTTGGAACGCACCGGAAACCTCTCGTTGCAGGGTCGTGATTTGTTTTTCAGTCTATGTCACGCAGTGCAACGAAGCCGCCCAGCGACGCTAAGACTGCACCCGCGAATAGCCCTAGTGAAAGCTGTCGCCGCAGGCGCAACTACCGCCGGCATTGGGATTGTCGATGGTGAAGCCCTGCTTCTGAATCGTGTCTTCGAAATCGATCGATGCGCCATCGAGGTAGGGCACGCTCATCTTGTCGACGACGACCTCGACACCGTCGAAATCGCGAAGCGCGTCACCGTCGAGCACGCGCTCGTCGAAGTAGAGCTGGTAGATCAGACCCGAGCACCCGCCGGGCTGCACCGCGAGCCGCAGCCGCAGGTCATCACGGCCTTCTTGATCGAGCAGCGAGCGCACTTTGGCCGAGGCAGCCTCGGTCAGGTTGACGCCGTGCGTGGTCAGTGCGGTATCGGTCATCGTGACTCCTCGAAATATCGGCGAACGATCACCAGTCTACGCGGCGTTGCTGGATGCTCAGCGGAGGTCGTCCGCCGCATTCAGTCGGGCCAGCAGCAGCGCCTCGGTCAGCACGGCGCGGTGAAAAACGCCGAGGTGCAGCGACTCGTTCGGACTGTGCGCACGAGTCTCGGGGTCTTCGACCCCGGTCACCAGCACCTGGGCCTCAGGGAAGGTCTCGACCAACTGAGAGATAAAGGGAATCGACCCGCCGATTCCGGCGAATACGGGGGCAGTTCCCCAGGCCTCGGTCATCGCCACCGCAGCCTCGTCGGCGGCCCATCCCTCAACATCCACGAGGAATGGATCCCCCACATCGACGGAAGTGATGCTGAGGTGCGCACCGAACGGAGCATGGTCGCGCAGGTGCTTCTCGAGCGCGGTGAACGCGTCAGAGGCTCGCTGGCCCGGGGCAACCCGCGCACTGATCTTGACGGTGATCGCCGGAGCGAGGGTATTGGAAGCGTTCTGCACGCTCGGGGCGTCGATTCCCGTGATGGTGATCGCGGGTTGCGCCCACACACGGTGCAAGAGCGGACCTCGTCCGATGGGGCGTACTCCGTCGAGCAGTCCGGTGTCAGCGCGCAGCCGCGCTTCGTCGAACTCGGGAACCGCCTGCTCGTGGGCTGTGAGACCCTCCACGGCGACCGACCCCTCTGCATCGTGCAGGGTTGCGAGCAGGGCGATCGTCGCGAGCATGGCATCTGGAACCACGCCCCCAAACATGCCCGAGTGCGAAGCGTGCGCGAGAGTCGAGACCGTGAGCGAGAAAGTCACATTCCCCCGCAGCGCGACGGTCAGCGACGGCGTGTCCACCGACCAGTTATCGGAGTCGGCGACCACGATGACGTCGGCGGCAAGCAACTCGCGGTGTCGTTCGAGCAACGCGGCGAATGAGCGCGAGCCGAACTCCTCCTCTCCCTCAATGAACACCGCGAGCCCCACATCGGGGTCGGCATCGGCGTCGAGCAGCGCCCGGATCGCCGCCACGTGCGCGACGACGCCCGCCTTGTCATCGGCAGAGCCGCGCCCGTAGAGCCGATCACCGCGCAAGGTCGGCTCATAGGGCGGAGAGTCCCACCCGGCGTCATCGCCCGGAGGCTGCACATCGTGGTGCGCATAGAGCAGCACGGTGGGTCGGCCATTGCGCGCCGGCCGCCGCGCGAGCACAGCGGGTTGGCCCAACGCACCGCTGGGGGTCGGGGCGCGATCGACAACAACCGAGTCGAAGACCTCAAGATCGCGCAAGAGCTGGGCGGTGTGCTCGGCCGAGGCCTGCACGTGTTCGGGGTCAAAACCATCCCACGACACCGACGGGATGCGCACGAGCGTCGAGAGGTCTGCAATCGCGTGCGGCAGCCCGTCGCGCACGCTGCGACGAAGGGTCTCGAGGAGCTCGGGCGAGGTCGCAGGCCGCTCAGGGCGAGGAGTCGATGTCATGCCGGTAATCTTAAGTCTCTGTCCGACCGGAAGGATGTGCCGTGGCCGCCCGCGACAACGAGAACCACTCCCCCGCTGCTGCCGCTCAGGCGACCGCTGACGCGCACGCCCAGGCCGAGGCCATCGCGGCGGGCAAGGGTCGACCCACGCCGACTCGCAAGGAGCGCGAGGCAGCGCGCAAGCGCCCCCTCGTGCCCGATGACCGCAAACAGGCGCGCAAAGAGCACCGCGAGAAGATGAACGCGGCCCGCGAGAAGGCGCGACTCGGCATGGCCGCCGGCGAGGAGAAGTACCTTCCGCAGCGAGATAAGGGCCCTCAGAAGAAGTGGGTGCGCGACTATGTCGACGCGCGCATCAGCATCGGCGAATTCTTGATTCCCGTCATGTTCTTCGTCATCATCCTGACCTTCATCCCCTCCGTTGAGGCGCAGACCATCTCGATCCTGGGCCTCTGGGCCTTCTTTCTGGTCGCCATTCTCGACTCGGTCATCCTGGGCTTCATCGTTCGTCGCAAGCTCACGGCCAAATTCGGCGCCGACAGGGTCGAGAAAGTGCGCTGGTACGCCGCGATGCGGTCGCTTCAGCTGCGAGTACTGCGCCTACCGAAGCCGCAGGTCAAGCGCGGGCAGTACCCCGAGTAGATCCCGCCACCGATCGTCGGAATCAGCGCGCACGTCGCGCCAGACCGCGCGTGACGTGGCGTGCCCAGAACGGACCTCGGTACAAGAACGCCGTGTAGCCCTGCACGAGAGTCGCACCGGCTGCGAGCCGTTCGGCCGCGTCGTCGGCTGTGTCGATGCCTCCGACGGCGATGACACAGAAGTCGTCAGGCACCGCGGCGCGCACGCGCAGCAGCACCTCGAACGCACGAGCACGCAAGGGCGCTCCGCTGAGCCCACCGGCGCCGGCGGCGGCGACCACGGCCGCGTCGGTGGTAAGCCCGTCGCGGCCGATGGTCGTGTTGGTGGCGATGATGCCCGCCAACCCCAGCTCGAGCGCGAGCGCGCATACAGCATCGATGGCCGCATCGTCGAGATCGGGGGCAATTTTCACGAGCACCGGGGTTGCACCGGCTTCATCGATCACTGCCCGCAGCAGCGGGCGGAGCAAAGCCTCATCCTGCAGGCCTCGTAACCCTGGAGTGTTGGGCGAGCTCACGTTGACCGCGAGGTAGTCCGAGACCGGGGCGAGTTCTCGCGCGGAAGCGCGATAGTCGGCGACCGCGTCCTCGACCGCGACAACCCGACTCTTGCCGATGTTCGCACCGATGATCGGACGTCGGGCACGACGACGTTGCTTCGCCACGCGCTGTGCGGCAGCCGCGGCTCCCCCGTTATTGAACCCCATGCGGTTGATGACGGCGCGGTCATCGACCAGGCGGAACAGTCTCGGTTTCGGATTACCGTCTTGCGCGATCGCGGTCACCGTGCCGATCTCGACGTGGCCGAATCCCAGCGCCCAGAGCCCTCGGATGCTCCGCGCATCCTTGTCGAACCCGGCAGCCATGCCGAACGGCGACTCGAAACGCAACCCGAGGGTCTCGACGGCGAGTGCCGGGTCGGGGCGTGTGAATCGCCGCACGAGCCCGGTGAGACCCAGTGCGGGAATCGCCCGAATGACACTCACTGCCAGATGGTGCGCTCGCTCCGGGTCGAGACGCCGCAGCACCGTGCGGAAGAACAGTTCGTACACGGGAAGAATCAGACCGTGTCGGTCGCGATTGCCGCGGACGGGTGCTCGGCCCTCAACTGCACGATCGCTGACTCGAAGTCATCGAGGTTCTCAAACGCCTGGTACACGCTCGCGAACCGCAGGTAAGCCACTTCGTCGAGCTCGCGGAGCTCGGGAAGAATCGCGAGCCCGATGTCGTTGGCGTCGAGCTGCGAAGCGCCCGTCGCGCGCAGG
>JBBQKE010000113.1:0-5803 GCA_038326585.1 Actinomycetales bacterium
CCGTCGCGCAAGCACTCCTTCATGGCCGAGGCGATGATCGCGAAGCCGGCGCGATCGATGGCACTGGATGCTGCGCTCAGCTGGGTGATGATCTCGCGGCAGTCGCGCCCCTCTTCGACCATGCCGAGCACGGCGCCGAGCTGCCCCTGAGCACGGCGCAGCCGGTTAGCGATCTTCTTGGCCTCATCGGCGGGAATGCTCGTCATCGGTCATCTCCTGTGTCGTAGTCGAGCCCGCGCTGGATCCAGGCGGAGGTGCCTCCTGCCACCGAGATGGCGGTCAGTCCGTGGGCGTTGAGGTAGTCGGCGGCACGCAGACTTCGCGCGCCCGAGCGGCAAATCACGTAGAGGGTCACGTCTTTCGGAAGAGCATCCACCTCGTCAGGGATCGTGCCGAGGGGCACGAGTCGCACACCGGGCACATGGGCCTCGACGTACTCGTCGACCTCGCGCACATCGATGACGGTCGCGCCGCGCTCGCGCTCGATGACGAGCTGGTCGACGGTGATCTCGTCAGCCATGGGGCTCCTTCTGGTCGGGTTGTGCTGTGCGGGATTCAGACGGCGACGGGCACCGGAGCGAGCGCCGAGATGCCGGCCCGCCACGTCGTGTAGCCGCCGTCGAGATTGGCCACGGTCACACCGTACTGCCGCAGCAGCGACGCGGCGGTGTGGCCGCGCTGCCCGACCTTGCAGGTGACAATCACACGCTCGCCCCGCAGGGTGTCGACATGATGACGCAGCTCATCGAGCGTGATGAGCTCGCTGCCCGGTATGGACCCCAGGGAGTTCTCGTCGGCCGTGCGCACGTCGATCACGCGCCAGCCTTCAGCTTGCTTGTCGGCGAGCTCGTGCCACTGCACGCTCACCTCACCGTCGATGAGATTGTCGTTGACATAGCCGAGCATGTTGACGGGGTCTTTTGCCGAGCCGAACTGCGGCGCGTACGCGAGCTCGAGATTGGCGAGGCCGCGCGCGGGGATTCCGCCCGCCATCGCCGTGGCGATCACGTCGATGCGCTTCTCAGCCCCACCGCCGACGGCCTGGGCCCCGAGAATCGCATCGGTCTCGGCATCGACCACGAGCATGAGCGACAGCTGCTCAGCGCCCGGGTAGTAACCCGCGTGGTTCATCGGGTGGGTGTGGATGACGCGGATAGCGCGGCCTTCGTCGCGCAGCTCGCGCTCAGTGCGCCCGACGGCAGCAGCGGTGAGACCGAACAGCCCGATGACCGCAGTGCCGAGCGCGGGAACGGCCGCGTGCGGGCGGCCTGCGATGGCGTCGGCCGCGAGGCGGCCGTGGCGGTTCGCGAGACCGGCGAGCCACACGGGCGAGGGGTCGCCGTCAAAGCGCTGCTTCACGACAGCGTCGCCCACGGCGAAGATCACCGGGTCAGACGTGCGCTGGTGCGCGTCAACGACGATGTAGCCTCGCGCGTCGAGTTCGAGTCCCGCGTCACGGGCGAGCGAGCTCTCGGGGCGCACGCCGACCGAGAGCACGACCAGATCGGCGGGCAGCGTCGAGGCTCCGTCGTCGAGCACTACGTGGTCGCTCTCGATGCCGCTGAGAGCCGTTCCGAGGTGCAGCTCGATGCCGTTGGCGCGCAACCGCTCGGCGACGATATGCGCCATTTCGACGTCGAAAGGCCGCAGCACTTGGGGCAGCATCTCCACGACGGCGACCTCGAGGCCGCGATGGCGCAGGTTCTCAGCCAGTTCGAGGCCGATGAAGCCCGCACCGGCGACGACGACGCGTCGGGCATCCGTCGCCGCGGCGATGATGCGGTCCATGTCGGCGAGGTCGCGCAGCACCAGGCCGCGCTCGACACCGGGAATCGGAATGCGCAGGGGCGAAGCGCCGGGGCTGAGCACGAGGGCGTCGTAGGCGAGTTGCTGCTCGCCGCCGTCGTCGAGCGACCGTACGGTGACCGTGCGGCTCGCGGGATCGATCGAGGTCGCCTCAGTGCGCGCCCGCACATCGAGAGCGAAACGCGCCCCGAGCGACTCGGGCGTCTGCAGAATCAGGGCGTCCCGATCGGTGATGACCCCGCCGACGTGGTAAGGCAGGCCGCAATTGGCGAACGAGACGTGCTCGCCGCGTTCGATCACGATGATGCGGGCGGTCTCGTCGAGGCGGCGCAGGCGTGTGGCGGTCGACATGCCGCCGGCCACGCCGCCGATGATGACGTAGGTTCGAGGTGAGGTCATACCCACAGCATATACCCCCTGGGGTATTTTCGCATCCCTAGCGCCGAAACGGCACCCGGGGCGGGAAGTGATCTCCCAGCCACCACGAGACCATTGTTCAGAGCGATGTGCCACAGTCTCAGCTATGAGCCGCCCCGCACTCGTCACTCGTGCTCGTGGGCGCATTCTCACGATGTTCTCGGGCGACCCGAATGGCACCCCCGACTGGGTCACCGCGCTCGAGACCGGCGACGACGCAGGGTACTTCGGACCGGGCTCTGCCGTCTGGGAGGTGCACAGCGGTCTGCCGACCGTCGTCGCGGGAATTCGCGCTCTGCTCATGCAGACATTGCACCCGGGAGCGATGGCCGGCGTGCACGACCACTCGCGCTACCGGGAAGACCCGCTGGGTCGACTGGCCGGAACCGTGCGATGGGTGCTGACCACCACGTTCGCCGATCGTGCCCAGGCGCGAGCTGCGTGCGACTGGGTCTCGACCCTGCACCACCGAGTGCGCGGCGAGTACCTCGACGCGCAGGGCGCCACTATTCCCTACTCGGCCGCTGAACCCGACCTGCTGGCCTGGGTGCACTGCGTCTTCGCTGACGCCTTCATCGGCAGCCACGAAATCTGGGGCGGTGACGTTCCCGGCGGGTCTGATCAATATGTGCGCGAATGGGCCACTGCGGGCGAATTGATGGGGATGCCCGAACCGCCCCGCAGCCGCGCCGAGCTCGACGACGCTATCGCCGCGTTCCTTCCCGTGCTGCGACGTGACGATCGCGTCGACGAGGCCGTTCGCTGGTTGCGACGACCGCCGCTCGGTGCGGGCGTCGGGCCCGCCTATCGCGTGCTGTTCGCGGGTGCGGTCGCTTCGCTACCCGACCGCTATCGCGAGCTGCTCGGGCTGCGCAAGCCTCGCTGGCCCGCGATCGCGCTCACGGGCTTCGCGCTCGCCGTGATGGGCCGACTGCTCGGGACTGAATCGTCGAGTCTCGCCTACACGCGGCGACGGCTCGATCGCCTTGCGGCGCGCAACACGGCACCCAGCACCCACAACCCCTAGAAGGGCTGATCGACCGGAAGGCCCGTGCGCAGTTCGGCGGGCAAGTGCCCGAGGTCGTTGTGCGTGACGAGCACAGGCGGCTTGGCCGTGCGCACCCGAATGATCGTCAAGCCGCAATTCGCCTGGTTGATGCCCATCCAGCGCCATGATGCCGCGCCGAAGACCTCTCGAACGAACCACGCGATGACGAAGTTGTGGGTGATCAGCAAATCGTGGCGGTCGTCGCGCGAGGGCGACAGCCATTCGGCCGTGGCATCCGCCATCTGCGCCTCGCCCGCCTCGATCTCATCGGGCGTCACTCCCCCGAAGAAGGGTTCGAAGGCGTGCGGCATGTCCGGAGAGGGCCCCGCAGGGATGCAATCCATGAGCAACGCTGACGGCTGGGGCTCCATCGCTGGCATCAACTGCGTCATCGAGAGGGCTGTCTCGACAGCCCGTTGCAGCGGCGACGTGTGCACGCTCGCGAACGGCACTCCGCTCAACCGTTCGGCGATGGCTCGCGCCTGCCGTTGACCGCGGCCGCTCAGCGGGCCGTCGGGCAACCCGTGCTCCGCATCCTGTTGCTCACCATGACGCACCAGATAGACGTACCGAGACACAACCCACGCTCCTCACCAAACCCCACTGAGCCTAGGCCATGGTCACGAACCCCTCCCGCGGCCCTACTTTCTCGCCACGGGGACAGACGACTCTGTCTGTCCCCTATATGATCGTGGGGACGGCGAACGTGGATGCACAGCCCACGTCGGCGTGCGATCCTTCTCACCCGACTGGAGCTTGACCCGTGCTGACTGCCGAATCGACCGCCGAGGCGCCGCGCCGCGACGTGGCCAGACCCGATCCACCGGCGAAGGTGCGCATTCTGCGCGCCGCGACCGAATTGTTTGCCGCGGAAGGAATCCGTGCCGTCGGGGTCGACCGATTGATCCAGCAATCATCAGTCACGAAAGCGACGTTCTACAAGCACTTCGGCTCGAAGAATCGCTTGATTAGCGACTACCTCTCGGCCGCGTCAGCGTCAGCGATTGCGGCCATGGACGCCCGCATATCGGCGCAGAGCTCAGGACGCGAAGCCCTGACTGCCATCGCCGATGACGTGCGCGATGCGCTGCACCACGACGGCTTCCGTGGCTCACTCTTCGTGAATGCTGCTGCGGAGTTTCCCGACCCGCGCGACCCCGCACGGCGAGTCATAGCGGAACATCATGAGGCAGTCTCTGAACGCTTCACCCGGCTTCTCAAGCAGATCGAGCACCCCCTCGCTGGTGAAGCCGCCGATGAACTCATGCTCGCCTACGTCGGCGCGTTCGCGTGGGGCCACGTCGGAGACCCGATCGGTGCATCGGTCGCGTTTCGCCGCAGTGTCGAGCGCGTCATCGACGACGCCAGCCCGCAGCGTCGTTGAGCGCGGCGAGCGATCACTGACTGGTGGCCGCGGCTGATGGCGTCACGCACTCGCGCGATCGAGCTCGGTCAGTTGGTGGCGTGACAACGGAGTGAGCGGCGCGGCCATGACCTCGTCGAGCTGGTGAGGCGCGCTGACCGACACCACAGGCGCGACCACCCGCGGCCGGCTCAGCAACCACGACAACGCCACGGTCGCGACCGAGGTCGACGTCTCTTCGGCGACGCGATCAAGGGCCGAGAGAACACGCAACCCGCGCCGAGTGAGGTAAGGCGCGACGTCATCGCCGCGCCGGTGCCGCTCGAGGTCGACGCGTGTTCGGTACTTGCCGCTCAAGAAGCCGGCAGCCAGCGCGAATCTCGGAAGGACACCGAGGTCGAGCTGTGCGGCAATGCGCGCCAGGTCGTTCTCATACTCAGCGCGATGCACGAGGTTGTAGTGCTTCTGCACGGCGACCATGTGGGCGACACCCAACTGACCCGAGGCAATACGCGCCTCGAACAAGCGGTTCGCCGCGTGATCGCTGCCGCCGAAGTAGCGCACGTCGCCTCGGCGAATCAGTTCATCGACCGCCAGCAGCGTCTCGTCGAACGACACGGCCGGGTCATCGATATGCAAGAAGAGCAGGTCGATGCGATCGACCTGCAAGCGCCGCAACGACGCTTCGACGGCAGACCGAATCGCCGGCGCCGAGAGGCCAGGATGGTCGGGGCCCTTGCCGACCTTGGTCGCGATGGTGAGGGCGTCGCGATTGCCGCGATCGCGCATCCAATTGCCGATCATGATTTCGCTGCGGCCGCCAGCGTACGCATCCGCCGTATCGATGAACGATCCCTGCAGCTCGACAAATCGGTCGAGGATCGCCGTGGTGGTCGGCCCATCGGCAGTCCAGCCAAAGACCGTGCCGCTCAGAGCGATCGGGTACACCTCGACGTCGCTGGGGCCGACTCGTCGAACTACCGGAATCGGACCGGTCTGGAGCGCAGACAGTGTCGGCTCAAGAGGCCCTTCGGGAGCGATCACAGTGCAACGTCTTTCTCGTGACCCTGAGATGCGGGTCGACCGGCGGTTGGTGAGAGGCTAGCGCGCAGGTGAGCAGTTCTCTGCGATCGGCGCGCGATCGTTACGGTGCCGTGCTGAACGCGGTT
>JBBQKE010000114.1:0-5722 GCA_038326585.1 Actinomycetales bacterium
CTCGACAGCGGTCTCGGAGAGCGACCCCTTGTTGGGTACCGCAATTCTCAGCATGGCAGTGGTCTCTTGTGTGGGTCGCCCCGCGGGGCGGTCAGTGGTGCGGGTCACAGGTGGCGGTACACATCGTCGAGGGTGAGGCCCTTCGCGATGAGCAGCACCTGCAGGTGGTAGAGCAACTGCGACACCTCTTCGGCCGTCGCATCGTCGCTCTGATACTCGGCGGCCATCCAGACTTCGGCGGCCTCTTCAACGATCTTCTTGCCGATGGCGTGGATGCCCGCATCGAGCTGCGCGACGGTGCCCGAGCCCTCGGGTCGCTCGCGCGCCTTATCGCTCAGTTCGGCGAACAGCGCCTCGAAAGTCTTCACCGGCTCAGGCTACCGGCCCTGCGCCGTGCTTCCTCCGACGCGTCAGGAGACGCCGAGCAGATCGATGACGAAGACGAGCGTCTTGCCCGAGAGCCGATGACCGCCGCCGGCCGGACCGTAGGCGAGATGGGGAGGGCACACCAGCTGCCGACGACCGCCCACCTTCATGCCCGGAATGCCCTTCTGCCAGCCGGCGATGAGGCTGCCGAGCGGGAAGTTGATCGATGACCCGCGATTCCACGAGGCGTCGAACTCTTCGCCGGTCTCGAACTCGACACCGAGGTAGTGCACGTCGACGGTGGCGCCGGTGGTTGCCTCGTCACCCGTGCCGACCACGAGGTCGGTGATGACGAGGTCGGTGGGCGCGGGGCCCTCAAAGAAGTCGATCTCGGGCTTCGTGTTCTGGCTCATGCCACTATCCAACCAGACCTCGCTGATCCTCAGTGCGCGTGTCGACCAGCAACAGCACGCAGCTCGGCGATCGCCTGCTCGACGCTGTCGGTGCCGTAGACCGCTGAGCCCGCGACGATGGTGTCGGCACCGGCCTCTGCGGCGATGCCGATCGTCTCAAGGGTGATACCCCCGTCGACCTGCAGCCACACGTCGAGCCCGAGGGTGTCGACGGCGGCCCGCAGTGCGTGCAGCTTCGGCATGGTCTCGGCCATGAACGACTGACCGCCGAAACCGGGTTCGACCGTCATCACCAGCACCTGGTCGAATTCGGGCAACAGGTCAAGGTACGCATCGATCGGCGTGCCGGGCTTGACCGCGAGCCCTGCTCGGCTTCCGCGCTCGCGAATCGCTCGCGCTGTCGCGACGACGTCAGTCGCGGCCTCGGCGTGGAAGGTCACCGAGAACGCACCGAGTTCGGCGTAGCCCGGCGCCCAGCGATCGGCGTCGCTGATCATCAGGTGCACGTCGAGCGGAATCGGCGAGATGGCCTGCAGCCGCCCCACCATCTGCGGACCGAACGTGAGATTCGGCACAAAGTGGTTATCCATGACATCGACGTGCACGAGATCGGCGCTGGCGATGCGCTCGACATCGCGCTGCAGGTTCACGAAGTCGGCCGACAGGATGCTCGGGTTGATGCGCGCAGTCACGTCGCCAGCGTACTCATCGCGCCGGCTGGCGGCGGGTCAGCAGCTGGATGAACATCGCATCGGTTCCGTGCCGGTGCGGCCAGAGCTGCGCGGCTCGGTGCGCGAGTTCGCCGAGGTCGAGCGGGGTGCGGGCGATGTCAGCCAGCGCGGCCCGCGCGTCGAGCGGGGCGACCTCGTCGGGGTGGGCGGCGAGCAGGGCATCCACGACCGCCGTCGTCTCGTCGATATGCGGGGAGCACGTCACATAGGCGAGCACTCCCCCGGGCTTGAGTGCCGCGAATGCACTGCGCAGCAGTTCGGCTTGCAGGGTCGCGAGCGGCGCGACATCGGCGTCGGTCTTGCGCCACCGCGCTTCGGGCCGCCGCCGCAGCGCGCCCAGCCCCGTGCACGGCGCGTCGAGCAGGATGCGGTCGTAGCCCTCCGGCTCCGCTTCACCGATGAGACGACCATCGCCCGTGCGCACCTCGAGGGCCGGGTCGACCGCCTGCACAGCCGAGCGCACGAGACCGACCCGCGCCGGCACGAGCTCGTTGGCGATCAGCTTCGCACCGGCGAGCCGCGCCTCGGCCGCGAGAAGGGCGGCCTTGCCGCCGGGGCCGGCGCACATGTCGAGCCAGCGCTCTCCCGCATCGACCGGCCTGCACCGCGAGAGCGCCAGGGCGGCGAGTTGCGAGCCCTCGTCCTGCACCCGAGCTCGTCCGCTCGCCACGAGCGGGTGTGCGCCCGGATCTCCCGCGGCCGAGGGCACTGCGGTCGGGGCGAACGACGAGGGATCGCCGAGTTCGGCCGGTTCGGCGAGCCCTGGCAGCGCAACGAGCGTGACGCGCGGCGGCACATTGTCGGCGATGAGCAGCGCCGCGAGCTCGTGAGCGCGTCCCTCGCGCTCGAGCGAGGCACGCAATGCGCGCACGACCCACACGGGATGCGCGAACTCGATCGCGAGCCGCTCGTCGGCGTCGGTCACCCCGGCGAGCAGGCGTTCCGTCCACGTGGCGTCGTCATCGCGCGAGATGGTGCGCAGCACGGCGTTGACAAACCCGGTCGTTCGAGCGGCGCGAGCGCGGCGCGTCAACTCGACGGTCTCACCGACGGCCGCGTGCGCCGGGGTGCTCATGCCGAGCACCTGGTGCGCCCCGAGGCGCAGTGCGTCGAGCGCCACAGGGTCGATCGCCTCGATGCCTCGCCCCGCAGCGAGGGCGATGACGCGGTCGTAGTGCCCCCGTCGGCGAAGTGTGCCGTAGGTGAGTTCTGTCGCGAAGGCAGCCTCTGCACCGCTCAGTCGAGCCCGACGAAGGCGCGCGGGCAGCAACAGGTTCGCGTAGGCGTCATCATCGGCAACGGCACGCAGCACGTCGAACGCGACCTGCCGCGGAGTGGCCGTCGTGCGGGCTCGCGCCCTCGAGCCCTCTGACTGCGGTCGGCCCGTCACGAGAACACCGGCTCGCGATCGACAGGCCAGCCGCGCGCCCAATCCGCTGCGGGCATCGCCTGCTTGCCCGCGGGCTGCACGCGCAACAGCTCGAGCGGGTGCGTGCCCGTGCCGACGAGAACGCGGCCACCCTCGCGACGCACGGCGCCCGCGGGGAGCGGCGCGGCATCCCGAGCGATCGCGGCCTCAAGAACCTTGACGACCTGCTCACCCCAGAGCGCGAACGCCCCGGGCTCGGGCGTGACGCCCCGCAGTCGAGCGTGCACGGCCTCGGCTGGCTCGGTGAATCGCAGTGCGCCGTCGTCGCGCGAGAGCTTGGGGGCGAGCGTCACCTGGCCCTTCTGGAGGTGGGAGACAGCGGTGCCTGACGCGAGAGCGTCGACGACCTCGCTCACGAGCTCGGCGCCCGAGCGACTCAGCTCATCGAGCAGCGAGCCCGCCGTGCGCTGCGCGCCGATGGGTGTCGTCAGCCGGGCATACCAGTCGCCTTCGTCGAGGCCCTCGGTGAGCTGAAACACGGTCGCACCGGTCTCGGCATCGCCCCCGATCACGGCGTGCTGCACGGGCGCCGCACCCCGCCAGCGAGGCAAGAGCGAGAAGTGCAGGTTGATCCACCCCAGTCGCGGCCACTCGAGCAGAGGCGACCGCACGAGACCTCCATAGGCGACAATCACACCGAGATCGACCTCGAGCGGCAACAGGTCGGGTTCAAGATCGGCGAGTCGACGTGCTTCGAGAACCGGCAGGTGGTGCTGTGCGGCAGCAGCGGCGACCGCCGTCGGAGTCATCACTCGCTTGCGACCCTGCGGCGTCGGGGGTCTTGTGATGACGCGCACGACCTCATGGTGGCTCGAAGCAAGAGCCTCCAGCGTGGGAACGGCCGCGGCCGGGCTTCCGGCGACGACGACACGCAGAGCAGGCATGGCACCCATTCAACCGGATGCCCGTCTCGTGCCCGACCGCGTCACGACGTTCTCGTCACCCCGTCGGCCGCCCGACCGGGTCGTCGAACGGCTCGGCATCATCGAAACGCACGCGCAGTGCGGGCACGCGGCGCCGGGGCGGAGTTCCGGGCACGCGGGGAACACGCGCCGTCGCTCCGCGCACGAGCTCGGCCTTGAGACGAGAAGCCACGTCAGCCCCACGCGCATAGTCGAGCCGCACGATGGCGCGCACGCGACCTTCGTCGAGCTCGATCGGTCCGAGCACGTCGACGCCATCGAGGTCGTCGAGCGTAGCGGTGGCGCGCGCGACCGCGTCGGGAGTGCCCGCAACCGCCGCGACGCGCACGGCGGGCGGAAACCGCAACGTGCGACGATCGGCAAGTTCGGCTTCGGCGATGCGCTCGGGGTGTCCGGTCGCGAGGGCCGTCGCCACCGCACCACCGACGCCCACGAGCAGCACAGGAGCGTCGGCGGCGGCGAGTGCCGCCGCGTTGCACCACCACCGCACGCAGTCTTCGACGACCCGCAGGCTCTCGCGGGCGAGCATTCCCTCGCCGTCGAGCAGCAGCACGGCGCGGTACCCTCCCGCGACAGTGGGCTCGGCGCCGCGCGTCGCGACGACCAGGGTTCGACCCGCGGGGGCGGTCTGCAAGGGCGTGGCGCCGTCGGAGACCACGACGCGGGCTCCCGGAAAAGCACGACCCAGTTCGTCGGCCGTGCGCGTCGACCCTCGGCCTGCCGTGCGCCACCGCTCGCTCTCGCAGTTCGAGCATGACCAGCCGACCGCGAGCGACCCGCACCAACGACATGACGCTGCCGCTCCCGCTCGTGCTACCCCCAACGGCCCGCGGCAACTCGTGCAGCGCGCCGTCTCACCGCAGTCGGCACAGGCGATACGCGGTGCATAGCCCGGTCGGGCCACTTGCACGAGCACAGGTCCTTGCTGCAGCGCCTCCGAGACCGTGCGCCACGCCGTCGAAGGAATGCGCGCCGGGGCAGAGGCCGCCGTCGCCGTCTGCTGAGCCGTCGGTGTGATGCGCCGCCGCCAGCGACCGACGGGCTCGACGGCATCGAGCCAGCCGAGCTCCACGAGCCTTTGCGTATCGGTGCTGCGCGCGTGGGCGGCGAGCACGAGCGAGCATCCGGTATCTTCCTGACGCAGCAGCGCCAGATCTCGACTGTGGATGCCGGGTGCGTGCTGTTCGACGTGCAGAGTGTCGCCGTCGTCCCAGACAGCGATCAGACCGAGGGCAGCGGCGGGGGCGAGCAGCGCGGAACGATTGCCGATGACGATGACGGGTCGAGGCTCGAGGCCGCGCAAGAAGGCGCGGTAGCGATCAGGTGCCGGCTGAGTCGCATCGATGCGAGCAACATCGTCAGCGGGCACGAGGTGCTCGAGGCATTGTGCGAGGTGATCGAGGTCGCGATAGTCGGGCACGCTCACAAGAGCGCTGCGCCCGGCGGCAAGGGTCGCGGCCGCGAGCTCAGCGAGCGTGCGCATGGCCGCGGGAACCCAGGCGCCGTTGTCGAGCTCAACGGGTGACGGAATGGCGGTGAGTGCGAGACGTCGGCCAGCCCCTCCTCCGTCGAGGGGGTCGGCATCGAACCGCAGCGTCGCTGCCACTTGCTCCACCGCATACCCGGTGATGGCGGGAGGAACCGACCGCGCCGCGTCTCGCGCCCGCGACTCGGCGGCGGACTCTGCGCGGCGTGCCAGCCAGGCCTTCTCGACGCGCACCTGCCGAGTCGGAACCGCCAGTCGTACGAGGTCGCTAGCGACACCCGCCGCACGATCGGCCGCTCGGCGGATGAGCCGCCACACGGTCGGGTCGAGCACGGGTGCGGGTGAGACGACTTCATCGAGCTCGCTGAGCACCC
>JBBQKE010000115.1:0-5617 GCA_038326585.1 Actinomycetales bacterium
TCGCCTCGGGGTTCGCATCGATGGGGCCTGACGGAGGCATCCCCATCGGCATCGGCGAAGCCGGAGTCGAGGCGATCGATCTGATCCGCGCGGGTCCCCATGCGCTCGTGGGCGGCACGACCGGCAGCGGCAAGAGTGAGCTGCTGCGGGCGCTGGCTCTGGGGTGGGCGGCCGCACACCCTCCGAGTGCCGCGCAGCTTCTCTTTGTCGACTTCAAGGGAGGGGCGACCTTCGCTCGACTGACCGACCTGCCTCACGCGATCGGTCTGGTGACCGACCTCGATCCGGTCGTCGCCCATCGCGCCGTTCGATCACTTCGCGCTGAACTGCGGCATCGCGAGCGGGTCTTGACCGAGGCCGGGCTGCGTGACATGCGCGAGCAGCCTGGTCTGCTTCCCCGACTGCTCGTGCTCGTTGACGAATTCGCCACCCTCATCGAAACGTTTCCCGAACTGCATGCCGTGTTCTCTGATGTGGCCGCACGAGGGCGTTCACTCGGCGTGCATCTCGTGCTCTGCACGCAGCACCCGGCGAGCGTCGTGCGCGACGCGATCGCCGCCAACTGCCCTGTCCGACTGTCGTTTCGGGTGACCGAGGCGGCCTCCGGAGGCGTGTTGGGCGACCGCGCGCGTGAGCTTGTTGCTGCGCCGCCCGGGCGTGCCCTGCTGCTCGACGAGCACGGCACGCGCCCGCTGCAGGTGGCGGTGGTCGACGACGACGACATCACCCGCGTGATCGAACAGTGGCGTGAGCACCCTGTCGGTGTGAGTACCTGGTGTGCCCCCTTGCCCGACCGTCTCGACCCGGATGACCTCTCGTCGATCGACATCTCGAGCGACGACGGATCGGAATCCGGCGTCCGTGGTCGTGGCATCGACAGCATCGCCTTCGGCATGCTCGATGACCCCGACCAGCGGCGTCGTCGCCGGGCGCTCTGGTCTCCTCCGCGCGACGGCGCTCTCGCGGTGCTCGGCGCATCGAGAAGTGGCCGCACGACACTGCTCGCCACTCTTGCATCAGGGGTGCCAGAGCGGGCGCGCGCACTAGTGCTCCCGAGCGCAGTCCCCGAAGCCTGGCAGGTGCTCGAGCGACTCGGGGTACGGCCTCCCCAGGCCACTCTGCTGGTGTGCGACGGTCTCGATCTGTTGCTCGCTTGCGCCGGTGATCGAGCGAACGAGGTGCTGGCGCGCTGGGACGCCGCGGTCCGTGGCCTTCGCGCTCGCGGCGGCGCAGCGGTGGCGTCGCTGGGGGCGGCGAGTGCGTCCGGATCACTCCTTGCAGGGCGGTTCGAGAGCAGGGTCGTGCTGCGCTGTGCTGATGCCGATGAACACGCGATCGGCGGCGCACCTCGCGCCCTGTTCGATCGAGCGGCGCCGCCCGGCCGCGGGTGGTGGCGCGACCTGCAGGTTCAGGTGGCAGTCGGAGAGCATCCGCTGCCCGCCCCCGAACCCGCGACGGCCCCGCTGTGGCAGCCCGACAACGACCGAGATGCCATCGTGATCACCTCTCGGGTGGCACAGGTAGCCGACACCGTCATGGCGTCACACCTTCCGCATCGCACCGTGCTCGACGTGAGC
The DNA here is from genome assembly GCA_038326585.1 of Actinomycetales bacterium. Taxonomy (GTDB): domain Bacteria; phylum Actinomycetota; class Actinomycetes; order Actinomycetales; family Microbacteriaceae; genus Microcella. The sequence goes on from JBBQKE010000115.1 coordinate 1,578, forward strand.
CAGGTGGGTGCTGTGTCGGTCGACCCCCACGGCAGCGTCGCGACAGCACCCAGGGTGATGATTGCGTCGCCTTCTGAGTGGCAAGCAGCGTGGTCACTGCTCACCGCCGCACGCACCAGCATGCCCATCGTGCTCTACGCCGTCGGCGAGTCAGACGTGCGTGGTCTGCTCGGTCAGCGCGAGGTGCTCCCACCCGTCGACGCAGAACGAGGGGAGTGCTGGCTCGCCGAGCCCGGACGACCGATCGTGCGGGCGACCTGGCAGACCGTCATCGCCGACATCGAGGATATAGACGAGAACGAGGCGTCGTCGACCGGTGATGACTAGTCGAGAACACTCGCCAGCGACACCGACGAGAGACCGTGCGCAGTACCGACGGGCTCATTCGTGACCTGACCACCGTGAGTGTTCAAGCCGAGCGCCAGTGATGCGTCTGCGCGCAACGCACCCTTCCAGCCGAGGTTGGCGATGGCGCGCACGTAGGGCATCGTCGCGTTCGTGAGGGCGTACGTCGAGGTTGACGGCACCGCGCCCGGCATGTTCGCCACGCAGTAGAAGATGCTGTTGTGCACCTCGAAGGTCGGCTCGGCATGCGTCGTCGGCCGTGAGTCGGCGAAGCACCCGCCCTGGTCGACGGCGATGTCGACAAGCACGCTTCCCGGCTTCATGCGCGACACGAGGTCGTTGCTGATGAGCTTCGGGGCCTTCGCGCCCGGAATCAGCACAGAACCGATGAGCAGGTCGGCCTGCATGGCGGCACGCTCGATCTCGAAGCCGTTGGAGGCGATCGTGCGGATGCGCCCGCTGTAGAGAGCGTCGAGCTCTCGAAGGCGCTGCAGGTTGGTGTCGAGCACCGTCACCTCGGCCCCGAGGCCCACTGCCATGGCGACGGAGTTGGTTCCGGCAACACCGCCGCCCAGAACGACGATGTTGGCCGGATCAGTCCCGGGAACACCCGGAACCAGAAGTCCCGGGCCGCCATTGGGCCGTAGCATCGCGTTCGCACCGACGATCGGCGCGAGTCGACCGGCGACCTCGCTCATGGGCGCCAGCAGCGGCAGTGCGCGCGTCGGTAGCTGCACTGTCTCGTACGCGATGCCGGTGACACCGCTGTCGAGCAGGGCGTGCGTGAGCTCCTTCTCGGCTGCCAAGTGCAGGTAGGTGAAGAGCACGAGTCCGTCGCGGAAGTGCGGGTATTCAGAAGCCACGGGCTCTTTGACCTTGAGCAGGAGGTCTGCCTCGCCCCAGGCGGTCTCGGCGTCGGGCACGATGCGCGCCCCTTGCTCGGCGTACTCCGTGTCGGTGATCGATGAACCGGTGCCTGCACCGGACTGCACGAGCACTTCGTGGCCGTGGCTCACGAGGTCGTAGACGCCCGCGGGCGTGATGGCCACGCGGTACTCGTTGTTCTTGACCTCGGCCGGAACGGCGATCTTCATGGGTTTCTCCTCGCGGTGAGTGCGCGCCGGAGTTATCGCACCGCCGCGCTGCGTTGCACCTTGAGCGTAGCGCCCCGAACCGATGGATTCCGCACCGTTCTTTGCCTGGAAGTGCTGATTTCGTGACATTTGTGTTTCAGAATCGACGAATCGGGCGTTGAGGGGTGCGGGTAGGTATTGCCGTGTGACAGTATCGAGCCACCGTCGCAGCACGGAATCGGACACCGTCGTACCGGCAATCGCCTGAAGGAGCCAGCCATGAACCGACCTCTTCCCGAAGACCCGATGATTCGCAGCCTCATCGCGCAGGCTAAGCGTGCCCAGGTGAGCCGGCGCACCATGCTTGCCGGTACCGGTGCCGGTGCCACCGCTCTCGCCCTCGCGGCCTGCTCGCCCGAAGGCACCACGGCGGGGCCCGCTGAAGACAACTCGGCGAACGACCCGACGCTGAACTGGGCCAACTGGCCGTTCTACATCGACGAGGATGACGACGGAAACTTCCCCACTCTTCTCGCGTTCGAAGAGCAGTCGGGCATCGACGTCAACTACCTCATCACGGTCGATGACAACAACTCATACTTCGCCACCGTGCGCGACCAGCTCGCGCTCGGCCAGGACATCGGCGCCGACACCGTGTGCTTGACAGACTGGATGGTCAGCCGCTGGATCCAGCTCGGCTACACGCAAGAGTTCAACAAGGCGAACATCCCCAACGCCGCGAACCTCGTCGAGGGACTGCAGAATCCCGCGTTCGACCCGGGTCGCGTTCACTCGCTGCCGTGGCAGAGTGGCTTTGCCGGAATCTGCTACAACGTCGAGCAAACTGGCGAAGTGCGGTCGGTCAGCGACCTGTGGCGCGCCGACCTCGCGGGCCGCGTGGGCGTGCTCAGCGAGATGCGGGACACGATCGGACTTGTCATGCTCGAGAACGGCGTGGATATCTCGGGAGACTTCACCGCCGACGAGTTCAACGCAGCCCTCGACGTCTTCCGCACTCAAGTCGAGTCAGGCCAGGTCCGCAATGTGCGAGGCAATGCCTACACCGAAGACCTCGTCAACGAAGACACTTTGGCCGCCATCTGCTGGTCGGGTGACATCACGATCCTGAACTTCGAGGCCGGCTACGAGAAGTGGAAGTTCGTGCTCCCCGAGGCGGGCGCCACGCTGTGGAGCGACAACTTCATGGTCCCGATCGGTTCGACGCGCAAGACCAACGTCGAGACGCTCATCAACTACTACTACGAGCCTGAGGTCGCCGCCGAAGTGGCCGCGTGGGTCAACTACATCACCCCGGTGGCCGGTGCGCAGGAGGCTGCGGTTTCGATCGATCCCGAGCTCGCTGAGAACCAGTTGATCTTCCCCAACGACGCCACGCTCGCGCAGTCGAGCATCTTCCGAGGCCTCACCGCCCAGGAAGAGAACGAATACCAGGCCGCCTTCCAGGCGATCCTGCTCGGCGCCTGACCCCACCCCGCGAGAAGGAGTACGACCGAGGTGACGAACAATGATGTTCCGCAGGGGGGTTTCGCTGAGGCTGGTGCCGATCTTGAATTGGTCGGCATCACCAAGCGCTTCCCCGGCTTCACGGCGATCGAAGAACTTGACCTGACCATTCCGGCTGGTTCGTTCTTTGCTCTCCTGGGGCCTTCCGGGTGCGGCAAGACAACCACCCTGCGGCTCATCGCCGGTTTGGAGGAGCCCACGGCTGGGCGAATCTTGATCGGCGGAAAAGACGTCACCGCGACGAAGGCCTTCCAGCGCCCGGTCAACACGGTGTTCCAGAGCTACGCGCTGTTCCCGCACATGACGATCATCGAGAACGTGGCGTTCGGGTTGAAGCGGCGGGGCATCAAGAACGCTGAGCCTCTTGCGCATGAGGCGCTGACGCTGGTCGAACTCGACCACCTCGCGAGCCGCAAGCCTGGGCAACTCTCGGGTGGGCAGCAGCAGCGCGTGGCCCTCGCACGCGCCGTCGTGAACCGACCCGCGCTGCTGCTGCTCGACGAGCCTCTCGGTGCGCTCGACCTGAAGCTGCGCCGTCAGATGCAGGTCGAACTCAAAGATATTCAGAGCGAGGTAGGGCTCACCTTCTTGCACGTGACGCACGACCAGGAGGAGGCCATGACCATGGCCGACACGGTCGCCGTCATGAATAAGGGGCGCATTGAACAGATGGGTGCTCCGCAAGAGTTGTACGAGTTGCCGCACACAGCGTTCGTTGCCAAGTTCCTCGGACAGTCGAATCTCTTCACCGGTGAGGTGGTGTCGACCTCGAGTAATTCACTTGTGGTTGACGCTTCCGGCACCAAAATCGAGGTGCCGCTCGACCGTGCGCAGCGCCACAGTGGCCGCATCACCGTGGGTGTGCGCCCCGAGAAGGTCACCCTGCACGACAGTGCCCCAAAAGCCGACTCGATGCGGAACACGATTGGGCCCGGACGCATCACCGACGTCTCATTCAGCGGAGTCAGCACGCAGTACGAGGTGACCATGCCGAAGCACGGTGCCATCAGCGTGTTCGCGCAGAACACCTCGATTTCGACGCTGCACCACGACGGCGACGAGGTGTGGCTCAGCTGGTCTGTCGATCACGCCTTTGGC
>JBBQKE010000116.1:0-5590 GCA_038326585.1 Actinomycetales bacterium
GAGCAAGAACCGGTGGTCGGCCTTGGCACCGGGCACGCCCGTCACGACCGCCCCTGCCTCGGTCGCGATGAGGACGCCGGCGGCATGATCCCACGGGCTCAGGGTGCGCTCGAAGTAGGCGTCGACCCTGCCGCTCGCGACCGCGCACAGGTCGAGTGACGCGGTGCCCATGCGACGGATGTCGCGCACTCTCGACAGCAGTCGCGCCACCGCGGCCCCCTGCTCAGCCCTCGTGTCTGCCGAATAGGCGAAACCCGTGGCCACCAGGGCCTGTGCGAGCTCCGCCGGTGGATTGACCTGCAGTGAGCGCTCGCCCAGCTGCGCCCCACCCCCGGCTGTGGCGGTGAACAGCTCGTCGTTCGCGGGATTGACGACGACCCCCGCGAGGGCGCTCCATCGCTGTGGATCAGCCTCTCCCTCGACGACGGCAATGCTCACGGCGTAGTGGGGGATGCCGTACAGAAAATTGACCGTGCCGTCGATGGGATCGACGACCCACGTCAAGCCACTCGTCCCCGAGTCACCCCCGCTCTCTTCGCCGAAAAAGCCATCGGTGGGGCGCAGCTCAGACAGACGGCCGCGGATGAGTGCCTCGGCATCGCGATCGACCTGCGTGACGACATCGACCGACGACGACTTGCGGTCGGCGATTTCGACGACACCTCGCCGGGCCTCCCGCACGTGCGCAGCAGCTTCGAGCGCGATCGCGCGTGCGATCGAGAGCAGCTCAGATTTCGCGATGGGTGAGGTGGACATGGTGGCGAGTGAGGGATTCGAACCCCCGAATGCTGAGCAGTCTGATTTACAGTCAGATCCCTTTGGCCGCTTGGGTAACTCGCCGGGTGCGCGCCCGACCCGTGTGATCACCGATCGGAGGCGCCCGTCAAGAATACAAGAGCGGAAGGGTCGGCGAAACCACGCACGCGAGACCTCATGGTGAGGTCGACCACTGCTCGGCCGCAGCGGCGTAGCGCTGCGACGCGGTAGCCACGGCATCGAGGTAGCTGCTCGGGCTGTTGTAGGCGGCGATACCCGAGCGCCACGACTCTTCGTCGCCCAGCGTCGGCACGGCTCGGCACAGATAGTTGGCGGCGGCGAGCGCCGCGTCGTCGATGTTGTGCGGGTCGGCGACGCCGTCACCGCTGGCATCGATGTGCCAATTGGCCCAACTGCCCGGAATGAACTGCATCGGCCCCATCGCCCGGTCGAAGTCGGGATCGCCGTCGAATTCTCCACCGTCGGTATCAGTGATGAGCTCGGTCGTCGAACCGTCGAGCGGTACTCCGAAGATCGGCGGGCTCACGGTTCCATCGTCAGCGATGGATGCTCCACCGTAGCTGCCGTGCCGCGACTCGACCCACCCGATGCCGGCGAGCGTGTTCCAGCCCAGGTCGCAGTCGGGGCGCTCGGCGTTCTTCGCGATGGCGGCCCCCGCGTACGCGGCGAGCGCCCGCTCAGGTATGCCCGAATCCTCGGCCACGGCGGCAACCCACACCGGGTCGACCAGGCCCGAGATGCCCGGGCGAGTGGACGCCTCTGCTGACGGGGGCAGGGGTGCCGGTGCAGCCCAGCGCGGCGCTGGTTCTGCGCTCGGCCCTGGCGCAGCATCCGTCACCGGCGGCGACATCGGGCGCAGCAGCAGCACAAGGGCGACGATGACGAGAGCGCCCAAGACGAGTCCGACGCTCAGTCGGGTGATCGCAGCGGGGCTCATGGTTACGATGGTCGCATGGCTGACTCTTCATTCGACATCGTGAGCAAGGTCGACAAGATGGAGGCGGAGAATGCCGTCAACCAGGCGCAGAAAGAAGTCGCGCAGCGCTACGACTTCAAGGGCGTCGGAGCGTCGATCGAGTGGAGCGGCGAGAAGCTGCTGCTCAAGGCCAGCGCCGAAGAGCGCGTCAAGGCCGTGCTCGAGGTGCTCGAGTCGAAGATGATCAAGCGCGGCATCGGCATCCGCAGCCTCGACACGGGCGAGCCGTACCCGAGCGGCAAAGAATTTCGCATCGAGGTCGGGCTCAAGAACGGCATCGCGAGCGACGACGCGAAGAAGATTGCGAAGATCATCCGCGACGAGGGGCCGAAGAGCGTCAAGAGCCAGATTCAGGGCGACGAGTTACGCGTGCAGTCGAAGAGCCGCGACGACCTGCAGGCGACCATGGCGCTACTCAAGGGCAAAGACCTCGACGTCGCGTTGCAGTTCATCAACTTCCGCTGAGGTCACGCCACGCAGCTCTGCCGCCGGTCGTCGCTAGACTGCGGCCATGATCGACGACCTGGCGTTCGGAGGGGCGAGTGCCTGGATCCTGTTGATCACCACGGTGCTCCTCCTCGTCACCGTCGCGACGATCGCGCTCATCTCGCTGGCTGTCGTGCCGCGCAACCGACGCCCCCCGAGCGCACTGGCGTGGTTGCTCGTCATCTATTTGCTACCCATCATCGGCTTTCTGCTCTTTCTGACCTTCGGGTCGTGGAGGCTGCCGACGCGGCGCCGTGAGCAGCAAGCCGAGATCAACACCTACATTCTCGAAACGACCGCGGGTATGGACCGCGTCAGCACCGACCCGCCGTGGCCGCCGTGGCTCGAACCGATCGTCGAGCTCAATCGCAACCTGGGTGCGATGCCTCTCGTCGGGGGCAACACAGCGAAGCTCTACACCGACTACTCCGGATCGATCGAGGCGATGACGGATGCGGTGCGCTCCGCGTCGAGGTCGGTGAACGTCGAGTTCTACATCATGTCGGTCGATACGGCGACGGCAGAGTTTTTCGACGCCCTCGCCGATGCCGCGCAGCGGGGAGTCGTTGTTCGCGTGCTCTACGACCACATCGCATCACTGCGGGTGCCCGGATACCGCCGGCTGCGTCGGCTCCTCACCGAGATGGGTGCACAGCACCATGCGATGTTGCCGGTGCGCCCGTGGCTCGGGCAGTGGCAGCGGCCCGACCTGCGCAACCACCGAAAGTTTCTGATCGTTGACGGCTCGCAGGCTTTCACGGGCTCGCAGAACCTGATCGACCGCGGCTACCACCGCCGCGCCCGCCGAGATGGTTCGCGGCTGGAGTGGAAAGAGCTCATGGTGCGCTTCGACGGCCCGATCGCGGCCGGAATCGAGGCGCTCTTTGCGACCGATTGGTACAGCGAGACCGACGAGCTGCTCTTGCGAGAAGACCCGGTGTCTCCCGCGGTCGAGTCTGGCGAAGGCCTCGACGCCCAGGTCGTGCCGAGCGGCCCCGCCTTCGAGGGCGAGAACAACCTGCGGCTGTTCAATTCGCTCGTCTATGCGGCGCAAGAGCAGATCCAGATCTGTTCGCCCTACTTCGTCCCCGACGAGTCGATGCTCTACGCGATCACGACGGCTGCGCAGAGCGGGCTCGACGTCCAGCTCTTCGTCTCAGAAGTCGGCGACCAGGTCTTGGTGTTTCACGCTCAGCGGTCGTACTACGAAGAGCTACTGCGTGCAGGCGTGCGCATCTGGCTCTACCGATCGCCGACCGTGCTGCACGCGAAGCACTTCACGATCGACGATCAGGTAGCGATCATCGGCTCTAGCAACATGGATATGAGGTCGTTCAGTCTCAACCTTGAGGTCTCGGTCATGGTGCGCGGCGAGTCGATCATTCGCGAGCTGCGGGCGATCGAGCAGACCTATCGTGAGAACTCCCGCGAGTTGACTCTCGACGAGTGGGTGCGTCGCCCCTCGCACATGCGCGTCTTCGACGACCTCGCCCGGGTGACCGCTGCGCTGCAGTAGCGGCCAGACGGCCTGCGCGCGTAGCGTTTCAGCATGACGCAGAAGACCCTGCCCACCGATGTGCCGGTCGAGGAGTTCTTCTCGACCCTCGACTCCCGGCGTGCCGACGACGGTGCCACGCTCGTCGAGATCTACCGTCGCGCCACCGGAGCCGAGCCGGTCATGTGGGGCCCGTCGATCGTCGGGTTCGGCCAATACCAGACCCCGCAAGGCGGCATGTGGCCTCGCACTGGCTTTTCGCCGCGCAAGCCCAAGCTCACGCTCTACGGATTGACCGAGCATCTAGATGCTCCCGCGTTGCTCGCCCGGCTCGGTCCGCACACGGCCTCTGTCGCCTGCGTCTACGCCAGCCGGCTCGAGCAGCTCGATCTCGAGGTGCTCAACGACCTCATCGCCCTCGGATGGACCGTGACGGCCGATACCGCCGTATAGAGATCAGGGGCGGATGCTCAGTCGCGCGAGATGCGAATCATCTCGTCGCGCGGCACGACCTTGATGCGATCGCGACCGTGAGGCTGCCCGAGCCCGACCTCGTGGGCATCGAGTCGGTGCCAGCCGTCGAGGTTCGTGTAGAGCACCCCGCGCTCGTCGAGCAGGTCGACGACCGACTGCTCGTCGGGGTCAGCGGGGCTCCACCACGAGCCCTGATCGGTGACGAGATGCTGAATCGTCTCCATGGCATCGCTCTTCGTGTGGCCGATGAGGCCCACCGGACCGCGCTTGATCCAGCCGGTCGCATAGACACCCGGCAATTGCCGGTTGTCATCGCCGAGCACCTGGCCCTCGTGATTCGGAATCACGCCGTGGCGGTCATCGAAGGGGATGCCGTCGAGGGGCGAGCCGAAGTATCCGACGGCGCGGTAGACCGCCTGCACCTCGACCTCGCGAATCTCGCCCGTTCCGCGCACACCACCGGCGCCGTCAGGCTCGGTGCGCTCGTAGCGGAAGCCCGAGACTCGGCCGGCGGCATCGGTCAGCACCTCGAGCGGCTTGGCATAGAAGTGCAAGTGCAAGCGCCGTGAGGCGGTGCCCGACTCACGCGCGCGCCACTGCGTGAAGATGCGGTCGATGACCGTGATCTGCTTGTTCGACGAGATGGCATCGCGCGAGGCCTGGTCGTAGTCGAAGTCTTCTTCGTGAATGACCATGTCGACGTCGCGAAGCTCGCCGAGCTCGCGCAGCTCGAGCGGCGTGAACTTGACCTGCATCGGGCCGCGACGGCCGAAGACGTGCACATCGGTCACCGGAGAGGCGACGAGCCCGGCATAGACGTTGTCGGGCACTTCGGTCGGAAGCAGGTCTTCGGGGTGCTTGGCGAGCATGCGCGCCACATCGAGCGCGACGTTGCCATTGCCGATGACCGCGACCGACGAGGCTTCGAGCGGCCACTCGCGCGGCACGTCGGGGTGGCCGTCGTACCAGCTGACGAAGTCAGCGGCGCCGTAGCTGCCGTGGGCGTCGATTCCGGGCAGGTCGAGAGCGGCATCCCGAATCGCGCCCGTCGAGAAAATGACCGCGTGGTAGTGGCGCTTGAGGTCATCGAGGGTGATGTCGGTGCCGTACCGCACATTGCCGAAGATGCGAATATCGCCAGAGTCGAGCACCTCGCGCAGTGCATTGATGATGCCCTTGATGCGCGGGTGGTCGGGCGCGACGCCGTAGCGCACGAGGCCGTAGGGCGCGGGCAACTGTTCGAACAGGTCGATCGAGACGTCGAACGCCCTCTCGTGCTTGAGCAGAATGTCAGCGGCATAGATGCCGGCCGGTCCGGCGCCGACGATGGCGAGCCTGAGCTTGGTCATGCGGGGTGGGGTGCTTTCTGTGCGGAGGAGAGA
>JBBQKE010000117.1:0-5497 GCA_038326585.1 Actinomycetales bacterium
CGCACGTTCGGCTACACCGAAGAAGAGGTTCGCATCCTGCTGGCGCCCATGGCGAAAGCGGGCGCCGAGCCGATCGGTGCCATGGGTTCTGACACTCCGATCGCCGTTCTTTCTGACCGGCCGCGACTGCTCTTCGACTACTTCACGCAGCAGTTCGCACAGGTCACGAACCCGCCGCTCGACTCGATTCGTGAAGAGGTCGTGACCTCGATGCAGCTCGGGCTGGGTCCCGAGCGCAACCTGCTCGACGCGACTCCGCGGCACGCGCGACAGGTGATTCTCGACTTCCCGATCATCGACAACGATGAACTCGCGAAGATTCAACACATCGACCCTCGTCCGGGCAGCTCGTTGACCACGACCATTCGTGGGCTGTACCGCGTCGACCGCGGCCCGAAGGCTCTGGAGAAGCGCATCGCCGCCATGTGCGATGAAGTCGATGAGGCCATTGCCGACGGCGCCGAGTTCATCGTGCTCAGTGACCGCGACTCGACCGCCGACCTCGCGCCCGTGCCGTCGCTGTTGATGCTCGCCGCGGTGCACCACCACTTGATCCGCACCGAGAAGCGCATGCAGGTGGGTCTCATCGTTGAAGCTGGCGACGTGCGCGAAGTTCACCACTGCGCGGTGCTCATCGGCTACGGGGCGTCGGCCATCAACCCGTACCTCGCCATGGAAAGCGTCGAGAATCTCGTCCGTTCGGGCATGATCGTCGGCATCACGCCTGAGAAGGCCGTCGGAAACGTCATCAAGGCGCTCGGCAAGGGCGTGCTGAAGATCATGTCGAAGATGGGTATTTCGACGGTGGGTTCATACGCCGGTGCTCAAGCCTTCGAAGCCGTCGGATTGAGCCAAGAGTTCGTCGATCGCTACTTCACGGGCACGTCGAGCGTGCTGGGGGGCGTGGGCATCGATACGATCGCGGCCGAGAACGCCGCTCGACACGAGCTTGCGTACCCCGGTACTGCTGTGGTGAACCCGCACGAGCGGTTGCAGTCTGGCGGCGAGTACCAGTGGCGACGCGAGGGCCCGCCGCACCTGTTCAACCCTGAGACCGTCTTCCGCCTGCAGCATGCGACGCGGTCGAAGCGATACGACATCTTCCGCGAGTACACCCACGCGGTCGACGAGCAGGCCGAGAACCTCATGACGCTGCGCGGCCTGTTCCGCCTCAAGACCGAAGACCGTGCGCCGGTTCCTCTCGACGACGTCGAGTCAGTCGAATCGATCATCCGGCGCTTCACCACCGGCGCTATGAGCATGGGCGCGATCAGTCCTGAGATGCACGAGACGCTCGCGATTGCCATGAACCGCATTGGCGGCCGCAGCAATACCGGCGAGGGCGGCGAAAGCCCTGAACGGCTGCTCGACCCCGAGAAGCGCAGCGCGATCAAGCAGGTCGCTTCCGGTCGATTCGGCGTCACGAGCCTGTACCTCACGCATGCCGATGACATCCAGATCAAGATGGCCCAGGGCGCGAAGCCGGGCGAGGGCGGGCAACTTCCCGCGAACAAGGTCTACCCCTGGATCGCTCGGTTGCGCCACGGTACGCCCGGCGTCGGTCTCATCTCGCCTCCGCCCCACCACGACATCTATTCGATCGAAGACCTCAAGCAGCTGATCTTCGACCTGAAGCGCGCGAACCCGGCTGCCCGCGTGCACGTCAAACTCGTGAGCCAGTCGGGCATCGGTGCAGTCGCGGCGGGCGTGGCGAAGGCCAAGGCCGATGTGATCCTCATCTCTGGGCACGACGGCGGCACAGGCGCGAGTCCTCTGAACTCACTCAAGCACGCGGGTACGCCGTGGGAACTCGGTTTGGCCGAAGCGCAACAGACCCTCATGCTCAACAACATGCGGGGCAGGGTGACCGTGCAGGCCGATGGTCAGATGAAGACCGGCCGCGATGTCATCATCGCTGCGCTACTGGGCGCGGAGGAGTTCGGCTTCGCGACCGCGCCGATGGTCGTCTCGGGCTGCATCCTCATGCGCGTCTGCCACCTCGATACCTGCCCGGTCGGTGTCGCGACGCAGAATCCTGAGCTGCGCAAACGCTTCACCGGTACCCCGGAGTTCGTGATCACCTTCATGGAGTTCTTGGCGCAAGAGGTTCGCGAGTACCTGGCGGCACTGGGGTTCCGATCAATGGAAGAGGCGATCGGCCGGGCTGATCTGCTCGATGTCGATCGCGCAGTGCGCCACTGGAAGGCCGACGGTCTCGACCTCTCGCCCATCCTGCACGGGCCGACGTTCGATGACGATGCTCCGCGCACCAAGCGCGAAGAGCAGGACCACGAGCTCGATAAGCACTTCGACAACGAGCTCATCAGGCTCAGTGTCGATGCCCTCGAGCACGGTGCGCCGGTGCGCATCGACCTACCCGTGCGCAATACCGAACGCGCCGTCGGCACGATGCTGGGCAATCTCGTCACGCTCAAGCACGGTGAAGACGGCCTTGCGCCGGACACGATCGATGTGACACTGACAGGCTCGGCCGGTCAGAGCCTGGGCGCCTTCATGCCGCGCGGCATCACCCTGCGGCTCTACGGCGACAGCAACGACTATGTCGGCAAGGGGCTGTCGGGCGGGCGCGTCATTGTGCGACCGAGTCGCGACTCGGTATTCCACGCCGAACGCAATGTCATCGCCGGCAACGTGATCGGTTACGGCGCGACGAGCGGCGAAATGTTCATCCGCGGCATCGTCGGTGAACGCTTCATGGTGCGCAACTCGGGCGCGACCGCAGTCGTCGAGGGAGTGGGGGACCACGCCCTCGAATACATGACGGGCGGGGTCGCGATGATTCTCGGACCCACTGGTCGCAACCTCGGCGCGGGCATGTCGGGGGGCGTCGCCTATGTGTACGACTTGCGACCGCAACGCGTGAATGCCGACGCTCTCGACTCGGGCGAATTGACGCTGCTCACGCTCGACGATGACGACCGAATTGCGGTGGCCGAGCTGATTCGCCGGCACCACGACGAGACGGAATCAGCACTCGCGGCACGGTTGATCGCTGACGGCGAAGCCGCGCTGAATCGCTTCGTCAAAGTCATGCCCCGCGACTATGCCGCGGTGCTGGCAACTCGGCAGACCGCGCTCGATGAAGGCCTTGATCCCGATGGCGATATCGTCTGGGGCCGCATTCTGGAGGTGACCGGTGGCTGATCCACGAGGGTTTCTTGATGTCCCCGAGCGCGAGCTGCCGCCCCGCCGGCCGGTTCCGCTCAGGCTTATGGACTGGAAAGAGGTCTATGAGCAGGGAGACCCCGGCGTGCTCCGGCGGCAGGCTGGTCGATGCATGGACTGCGGAATTCCTTTCTGCCACCAGGGTTGCCCGCTGGGCAATCTGATTCCTGAGTGGAACGACCTCACCTGGCGCGGCGAGGGCCGTCAGGCCATTGAGCGGTTGCACGCGACGAACAACTTTCCCGAATTCACCGGAAAACTGTGTCCGGCGCCGTGCGAGTCTTCGTGCGTGCTGGCGATCAATCAGCCCGCGGTCACCATCAAGCAGGTCGAGGCTTCGATCATCGAGCAGGCCTGGAACAACGGTTGGGTGCAGCCCATGCCGCCTGAACGACTCACCGGCAAGACCGTCGCGGTGGTCGGCTCAGGCCCTGCAGGGCTCGCCGCTGCTCAGCAGTTGACCCGCGTCGGGCACACCGTGGCGGTCTTCGAAAGAGATGACCGCATCGGAGGCCTGCTTCGCTACGGGATTCCCGACTTCAAGATGGAGAAGCGCCATCTGGATGCACGGCTCACGCAGATGCAGGCCGAGGGCACGCGCTTCCGTGCCGGCGTGCAGATCGGCGTCGACATCACGTGGGACGACCTGCGTGCTCGCTACGACGCCGTCGTGATCGCGACCGGTGCTCCGTTGCCGCGCGACCTTCCGATTCCGGGTCGCGACGCACTGGGCATCCACTACGCCATGGAGTACTTGACGCAGTCGAACCGCGTGCAAGCCGGCGATGCGGTCGCCGATCAGATCACGGCCGAAGGCAAGCACGTGGTCGTGTTGGGCGGCGGTGACACCGGAGCAGACTGCATCGGAACCGCGCACCGACACGGCGCGCTGTCTGTCACCAACCTGGCGATCGGAAAACAGCCCCCTCACGAGCGCCCGGAAACCCAGCCGTGGCCGGTGCAACCGACGCTGTTCGAAGTGCAGAGCGCGCACGAAGAGGGCGGCGACCGCGTTTACCTCGCATCTACGGTCGAGTTCCTGAGCAACGCCGCGGGCGAGGTTCGGGCGATCCGCGTCGCCGAGACCGAGTACGTCGACGGTCGACGAATCCCGAAGGCCGAGACGGAACGCGAGATTCCCGCCGACCTCGTACTGCTGGCGCTCGGGTTCACGGGTGCTCAGCACGGAGCGCTCGATGAGCAGCTCGGTCTGCCCTTCGCCGCATCGGGCGCGGTCGATCGTGAAGCCGACTATTCGACGAACGAACCAGGAGTCTTCGTGGCTGGCGATGCCGGGCGCGGTGCGTCGCTGATCGTCTGGGCGATTGCCGAAGGTCGTGCGGCTGCTGCGGCCGTCGACACCTATCTGCAGGGTGCGAGTGATCTGCCTGCTCCCGTTCGTGCGACAGACCGGCCGCTCACCGTATAGTCGGCACGCCATCACGTTCTACCCACCACCACCACCACCACGTGAGGAAGTCATGAGACGCGCAAAGATCGTCGCCACCCTTGGGCCGGCGACATCCAGCTACGAGAACATTCGAGCCATCATCGAGGCGGGCGTCAACGTCGCCCGCATGAACTTGAGTCATGGCACCTACGACGTGCACGAAGAGATCTACCGCACGGTGCGCCAGGCGGCGGCCGACGCGAACAAGCCGGTCGCGATCCTCGTCGATCTGCAAGGACCGAAAATTCGACTCGGAAAGTTCGAGAACGGACCCCACGAGCTCGACGAGGGTGACATCTTCACCATCACCACCGAAGAGATCGTCGGTACGCGCGAGATCTGTGGCACGACCTACAAGGGGCTTCCTGCCGACGTGAAGCCCGGCGACTTCTTGCTCATCGACGATGGCAAGGTGCGAGTGCGGGTGCTCGACACTGATGGAGTGCGCGTGCGCACCGAGGTCGTGGTTGCCGGGGCAGTGTCGAACAACAAGGGCATCAACCTGCCCGGTGTCGCCGTCAATGTGCCAGCGCTGTCGGAGAAAGACGAAGACGACCTGCGGTGGGGTCTGAAGCTGGGGGCCGACTACATCGCCCTCTCGTTCGTGCGCAACGCTTCTGACGTCGTGCGCGTGCACGAGATCATGCGCGAAGAGGGCGTGACCGTGCCGGTCATCGCGAAGATCGAGAAGCCGCAGGCGGTGGATGCCCTCGAAGAGATCATCGAGGCCTTCGACGGCATCATGGTCGCTCGGGGAGACCTCGGGGTCGAGTTGCCGCTCGAGGCGGTGCCGATCGTGCAGAAGCGCGCCGTGGAACTCGCACGCCGCATGGCGAAGCCGGTGATCGTCGCGACGCAAAT
>JBBQKE010000118.1:0-5465 GCA_038326585.1 Actinomycetales bacterium
CTACGCAAAGGACCTCGGGTACGCGAGCGCGGAGGATGCGAAGGCAGCGGTCACCGCCACGATCTTCGGGCGGGAGCTCGACGGGGTGCGCTACGACCGCCTCTGGGACTACTACGCCGACGTCGAGACGTGGGGCATGCAGAACGCCTGGCAGATTCTCGTCGCCGAATACGTCGCCACGGGCGAGGGCACGGGCATCGTGCACCAGGCGCCCGCCTATGGCGAAGACGACCAGAACACCTGCGCCGCCGCCGGTATACCCACGATCATCTCGGTCGACGACGGCGGCAAGTTTCTCGCCGCGGTGCCCGAGGTGGCCGGCCTGCAGGTGTTCGACGCCAACAAGACGTTAGTCGGCATGCTGCGCGAGCAGGGTCGGCTGTTTCAGCTGCGCAGCTACGAGCACAGCTACCCGCACTGCTGGCGCTGCCGCAACCCGCTTATTTACAAGGCCGTGTCGAGCTGGTTTGTGCGCGTCACCGAGCTGCGCGATCGCGCGCTCGAACTCAACGAGCAGATCACCTGGGTGCCCGGCAATGTCAAGCACGGGCAGTTCGGCAAGTGGCTCGAGGGCGCGCGCGATTGGTCGATCAGCCGCAACCGCTACTGGGGCAGCCCGATTCCGGTGTGGAAGAGCGATGATGCGAACCACCCGCGCGTCGACGTCTACGGCTCTCTCGCCGAGCTCGAGGCCGACTTCGCCACGCTGCCGCGCAATGCTGACGGCGAGGTCGACCTGCACCGCCCGTTCATCGACGAGTTGACGCGCCCGAACCCCGACGTTCCAACCGGGCAATCGACGATGCGGCGCATCGAGGATGTCTTCGATGTGTGGTTCGACTCGGGCTCGATGCCGTTCGCGCAAGTTCACTACCCGTTCGAGAACGCGGACTGGTTCGAGAGCCACAACCCCAGCGACTTCATCGTCGAGTACATCGGTCAGACGCGTGGCTGGTTTTACACGATGCACGTGCTCGCCACGGCGCTGTTCGACCGCCCGGCATTCAGCAGCGTGATCAGCCACGGCATCGTGCTCGGCAATGACGGGCAGAAAATGTCGAAGAGCCTGCGCAACTACCCCGACGTGGGCGAGGTGTTCGAGCGCGACGGCGCCGATGCCATGCGCTGGTTCTTGATGTCGAGTTCGGTCATTCGCGGCGGCAACCTCGTCGTGACCGAAGAAGGAATTCGCGCGGGTGTGCGCGAATTCTTGCTGCCGCTGTGGAGCACCTACTACTTCTTCACGCTCTATGCCAACGCGGGCGCACTCGGCGACGCTCACCGCCGCACCGACTCGACGAACGTGCTCGACCGATATCTGCTGGCCAAGACCCGAGATCTGGTGGTCGAGGTCACGACGCAGCTCGACGCGCTCGACGCACCGCTCGCCGCGGCCGCCCTGCGCGACTTCGCCGACGTGCTCACCAACTGGTATGTGCGCCGCAGTCGCGATCGCTTCTGGGCGGGTGATGATCAAGATGCTCACGACACGCTCTTCACCGTGCTCGAGACCCTCGCCCGTTTGGCCGCTCCGCTCGCGCCCCTCGTGGCCGAAGAAGTCTGGCGCGGCCTGACGGGTGGCGACAGCGTGCACCTTGCCGACTGGCCCGAGGCCGGCGAGTTCGCGGCGGACGAGGCACTCGTCACGGCCATGGATCGCGTGCGCGCCATCGCGAGCTCGGGCCTCGCCCTGCGCAAGGCGCAGGGCCTGCGGGTGCGCCTGCCGCTGCAGACTCTGACCGTCGTCACGCCCGGCGCCGCGGCACTGGGTGACTTCGCCGACATCGTGCGCGATGAACTCAACGTCAAGACCGTGACGCTCGTCGAGTTCGATGAGCAGCTCGTGGCCGAGTACGGCATCGCGCGTCGACTTGCGGTCAACGCCCGTGGGCTCGGGCCGCGCATCGGCAAGCAGGTGCAGCAGGTGATCGCGGCGGCGAAAGCCGGCGACTGGTCGGTCGACGGCGACAGCGTCGTCGCGGGCGGTATCGCCCTCGAACCGGGTGAATACACCCTCGAGCTTGAACTCGACGACCCGGCTGCTGCCGTTGCCTTCTTACCCGGGGCGGGCTTCGTGCTGCTCGACACGCGAGTCACCCCAGAGCTCGCTGCCGAAGGGCTCGCGCGCGACGTCGTGCGTGCCGTGCAGCAGGCGCGCAAAGACGCCGGGCTCGACGTGAGTGACCGCATCGCGCTGACGCTCGGCTCTGATGACGAGTCGACCCGCGCCGCGATCGCAGCGCACGAAGCGCTCATCGGCACCGAGACGCTCGCCACCTCGCTCGACGTCGGCCCTGCTGGCGAGAGTGAGGCGACGGCGGTCGGCGAGGGAGCATCCGTCACGGTCTCGGTGGTGCGCGCATGACCCCCGCAGACCGCAGCGCCGATGACCGCGCAGCCGCTGAGGCGGTGCACGCCGAACTGCTCGCGCGCATCGGCGAGGCCACACCGCAGCCGCGCCTTGAGCCGACCCGCCGAGGGGCAGAGTTGTTGGGCGACCCTCAGCGCAGCTTCGCGATCGTGCACCTCACGGGCACCAACGGCAAGACGTCGACCGCGCGCATGATCGAGAGCATCCTGCGCGCCTACGGTCTGCGCACGGGACTGCTCACGAGCCCGCACCTCACGCGGCTCAACGAGCGCATCGTCATCGACGGTGAGCCCATCAGCGACCGGATGCTCGCTGACACCTGGGGCGATATTGCTCCGTATCTGCTCATGGTCGACGCAGAGCTGGCCGCCAGCGGTGAGGCAGCCCTGAGCAACTTCGAGGCGCTGACACTGCTCGCGTATGCGGCCTTCGCCGACGCGCCCGTCGATGTTGCGATCGTCGAAGTGGGCATGGGCGGCGAGTGGGATTCGACGAACATCGCCGACGGCGACGTCGCTGTGCTCACGCCCATCGCTCTCGACCACGAGAAGTTTCTCGGCAGCACGGTCGGCGAGATCGCACGCACGAAGGCGGGCATCATCAAACCTGCCGCGACGGTGGTCTCGGCGTTGCAGCAGCCCGAAGCGATGGACGAGATTCTCACCGCGTCGCAGCGCGACGAGGCCGAACTGGTCTGCGAGGGTGTCGGCTTCGCGCTGATGGATGCCCGGCTCGCCGTGGGCGGGCAGCTCATCGATGTGCGGGGCAGGGCGGGGGAGTACACCGAGCTCTTCTTGCCGCTCTTCGGCGTGCACCAGGCGCAGAATGCGGCGGTCGCCATCGCCGCGGTCGAGTCGTTCCTCGGCAATGGCGCGCAGCGGCTGACCGACGAGGTGCTCGCCGAGGGCCTGGCGACCGTGACGAGCCCCGGACGACTGCACCTCATCGGCACCGAGCCGAGCGTGCTCGTCGATGCAGCCCATAATCCGCACGGCGCCGAAGCTCTGGCCAAGGCGATGCTCAGCTCGTTCGCGTTCGACTCGGTGACGGCCATCATCGGCGTGCTCGACGACAAAGACGCGCGCGGCATCATCGAAGCGCTCGACCCGGTCGTCGACCGCTTCATCGTGAGCAGCAGCGGCACCGCTCGCTCTCTGCACGCCGACGAGCTCGCCGAGATCGTTGCATCGACTGCGGGGGCCGACCGCGTTCAGGTCGAACCAGATCTCGGTGTCGCGATCGCGACAGCGCGCGCCGATGCTGGTCCGAACGATGCCGTGCTCATCACGGGCTCGGTCACCATGGCCGGTCAGGCGATGCTCATCGCGGCAGACCAGGATTGGGCACTGTGAGCGATCAGACGTTGACCCCCGACCAGCCTCGACGCCCTCAGCGCGAGCGCACCGCGACCGAGTCGCTGCTGAGCATCACTCTGGGCATGGAGGTGCTCGCCGTCGTCTTCGGCACGCTCGCCATCAACGGGCTCGGCGTTCTGCCCTCGTCGACCGTGTTCCTCGGCGGCGGCGGGCTCGTGCTGCTGCTCATCGTGGCCATGCGTGTCAGCCGATACGGCTGGGGCGTGTGGTTCGGCTCTGCGCTGCAGCTGCTGCTGCTCGCGACGGGGTTCATCGAGGTGCTCGCGGCCGTGACCGCCCTCGTCTTCGTGGGATTCTGGATCTACGGCCTCGTCAAGGGCCGGCAGCTCGATGCCTCCCGGCGCGCCTATGCAGCCTCTATTCACCCCGATGATCAGGAGATCGCATGACCACCACCGTCGAAGAGACCCTTGTTCTGGTGAAGCCTGACGGCGTCGCCCGCAACCTGACCGGAGAGATTCTGCGTCGCATCGAGGCGAAGGGCTACCAGTTGGTCGACCTCAAGCTCGTGCAGCCCGACCGCGATCTGCTCGCCGCGCACTACGCCGAGCATGAGGGCAAGCCGTTCTACGAGCCGCTCGTCGAGTTCATGGAGTCGGGTCCGGTCGTCGCGGTTCGCATCGCGGGCAATCGCGTCATCGAGGGATTCCGCTCGTTGGCCGGAACCACCGACCCGACCACTGCTGCTCCCGGCACGATTCGCGGCGACCTCGGCCGCGACTGGGGACTGAAGGTGCAGCAGAATCTCGTGCACGGCTCCGATTCTGCCGAATCAGCGCAACGCGAGCTCGCCCTCTGGTTCGGGTGAGCGTGTGACGTGATTCTCCGTGCTCAGCCGAGCAGCAGCGAGATCAGCGTCGGAAACTTCACCACAATCGACACGGCGATCAGAACGATCGTCGCGAGGATCGGCACCCACACAAAGGGCAGCACCGTCGCGCCGAAACGCCGTGAGCGCGGGCCGTCGACGAGCACGCCCGAGGCGAGCGACCAGGTCACGAGCACCCAGAACATGGGGATGACCATGGCCCAGACGAGCATGCACCACGGGCACAGCACACCGATCTGAAACACGGCCTGGTCGAACAGCCACAGCACGAAGACGAACGCCCCCGTCACGCCGACCAAGAAGCTCCACCAGAACCAGCGAACGAACCGCGCACCGGCAAGCAAGGCGACCCCGACCGCGATGGGAGCAACCAACCCGGCGACGCCGAGCAACGGGTTGGGAAAACCGAGCAGCGATGCCTGCCAGGTGTCCATGATCTCGCCGCACGACACGAGCGGGTTCACGTCGCAGTTGAGCACGTACTCCGGGTCGATGAGTGATCGAACGCGTTCGGTGATGAGCGACATCGCGCCGAACCACGCGACTGCACCCGTGACAATGAGCATGATGGCGAGACCGACCGGTCGATGGGCGTCGGCAGCGGGATGCAGGGCGGGCGAAGTCGAGAGCGTCACTCCCCGATTATGGCCGCCGCGCGTGTGCCGCACCCGGGTCGAACGTCCTGAGTCGTCGAGTCCGTGCGATAATGAGGCCAGTCGTCGCCAGCCGCGCTCGCGACGACCACCAAAAAAGCTTTCCGGGCATGACCGGACCAGTATTGCGGCACCGATTGCCGCGACCGCGGGGGATAGCCAGTTCCCCCAGCCGCACCGTCGTGACAGGGCGAATGCGGTGGCAGTGACCGCGTTGTGACAGAACGCTTAAGCGC
>JBBQKE010000119.1:0-5460 GCA_038326585.1 Actinomycetales bacterium
TTCCGTGCTGCGGGTTCCGCTGATCCAGTCGACCATGCCGGTCCAGAACGAGCTGGTACCGACTTCGGCAGGCATGAGGTCAGAGGCGTCGAAACGGAAGATCGTGTCTTCGCCCTGGAGGATCTCAACAGACTGGCGGGCGAGGTCAGAACCGGCGAGCGACGGGTCGAGACCCTTGTTCGCCGAGATGACGCCACCGAGCGCAATGCGGTTGTTCGCCCACGTGTCGCTTGACATGTAGGCCTGCAGTGCGCCCGTTGCCTCGCGGTCGTTGAACGCTGCGACGAACTCGCCACCACCGGTGACGGCCGAGGGGTCACCCTCAGCGATCGGCGGGGTCAGGAACGCCCAGATGTCGCCATCTTCAGCAACCGTCACGCCCTCGCCCCACTGAGCCTCGTAGAACGAAGCCTGGTGGTGCATCGAGCAGTTGCCGTCGAGAATCGCGAGGCCACCGTCTTGGAAGCTGGTCGAAACGATCGAGTCGACTCCACCGTAACCACCGTTGACGTAGGTCGGGTCGAGCAGAATGTCGCCGACCAGGTCAAACGCCTCGGTGATCTCGGGGCTGCTGAAGGCGAGGTCGCCGGCAACCCACTCGTCGTAGGCCTCAGGGCCCGCGAGGCGCAGCACGGCGTCTTCGACCCAGTCGGTGCCGACCCAGCCGGTCGCGTTACCCGAGCCGAAGCCGACGCACCAGGGGCGGTAGGCACCCTCGTTGCGCTCGGTCATCTGGTCGGTGAGTGCGATCATCTCGTCCCACGTGGTGGGAATCTCGTAACCGTTCTCTTCGAAGTCGCTCGGCGAGTACCAGATGTAGCCCTTGACGCTCGCCATGAGGGGCGCGGCGAAGAAGGTGCCATCGATCGTGCCGTAGCCCTTCCAGCTCTCGCTCCAGAACTCGTCGACGTTGGCCTCGACAGCGGCGGGAGCCGCCACGACGTAGCCGTCGCCCACGAGGCGCTGCAGCAGGCCGGGCTGCGGGATGATCATCAGGTCGGGAGCGTCGCCAGCGGCGGCACGCACGTTGATCTGCGTCTCGGCTTCCTGCGTGCCGATGTACTCGACCTCGATGCCGGTGCAGGCCTCGAAGTCAGCCATCGACTCGACCATGGCGTCGGCTTCAACGTCGATGATCGTCGCGTAGAGCTCGACGCTCTCGCCCTCGAAGCTTCCGTACTGCTCGTATGCCGAGCAGTCGACGTCGCCGCCGGCTCCCGGCTCTTCGGTGTCGGCCGCGCAGCCTGCAAGAACCAGGCTGAGGGCACCAAGTGCCGCTGCAGGCGCTAGAAGCCTGCGTCGGAGGGTGGAACTCATGTGTTTCCTCCTCATTGAGGTCGGTCAGCGCGTCAGCTGACGCGCGTGGTGGTGTTGGTGCGGGTGGTGGAGATCGGCTGTGACGCCCGCCATGGCGCAACATCGGCAACCGGTTCCACAAGTCACGGTACGACACGCCAGCGCGGTGCGCAACCCGTTCTCCCGACCCCGTTATCGATCCGTAGCGGAACTCTCCGCGACCATTCAGGGTCAGCCCTCGCCGCGTTCGCCGGTGAAACCGGTCTCACGTGGCATCGGTTCCACAGATGTGCGAATCGGGCTACACTGACCCGATAGCATCGGCGTCTGACGCCGCGTGCATCCGCACTCCTGCAGTCCACCCAGGCGCCGCAGTCCAATGGAGGGCCCGAGGCAATGAGCATTTTGGCCGACGTGGCGCGCATTGCGGGTGTCTCGAAGTCGACGGCCTCCCGCGCACTCAGCGGTCGAGGCTATGTGGGCGAAGACACGCGTCGCAGGGTCGAGGCGGCTGCCGCCGAACTGGGCTACGTCGTCTCGAGCACGGCGGCGAGTCTCGTCACCGGTCGAACTCGCAACGTCGCCGTGGTGATTCCCTATATCAACCGCTGGTACTTCGCCGAGGTACTCGAGGGCATTGAGGCCGCACTGATCCGCGCCGGCTACGACCTGACGCTCTACCGGCTGAGCACCGATCGCGATTTGCGACGCCGAGTCTTCGACTACTTCCTCGTGCGCAAGCGCGTCGATGCCGTGATCTCGGTGACGATCGACCTGAGCCCGCACGAAGTGCAGATGCTGCAGGCGCTCGGTAAGCCACTCGTCGGCATCGGCGGGCGCATCGACGGCATTCCGTCGCTGTCGATCGATGATGTCGAAACGGCGCGGCTCGCGACCGAGCACCTCATCAGCCTGGGGCACCAGCGCATTCTGCACATCGGGGGCGACCAAGACGAGCAGATGGACTTTCGCGTGCACTCCCAGCGCTACTCGGGGTTCCGACGCGCGGTCACCGATGCAGGCATAACGATCGACGACGATTTTCGCGAAGCAGACTTCTCGATCGAGGGGGGCTTCACCGTCGGTCTCGCCGTGCTCGGTGACCCCCGTACGCGTCCGACGGCGATCTTCGCGGGGTGCGACGAGATCGCGATCGGGGTCATGGTCGCGGCACGGCAGCTCGGCCTCTCGGTGCCGGGCGAACTCTCGGTGATCGGGGTCGACGGGCACCCGCTCGCGGCGATGTTCGGTCTCACCACGCTCGTGCAAGAGCCGGGTGGTCAGGGGGTCCGCGCCGTCGATCTGCTGCTCAGCCAGCTCGAGCACGCAGACGCGCCGCCGCCCGATGAGCATGTTCTGCTGCCGACCGCTTTGACCGTGCGCACCAGCACCGCGGCGCAACGCACTGCTCCACGCTCACCCTGACGTCGAACGCGCTGTGCAGCCGAACGCACAAGAGCCCCGACCGTCGCGAGACGGTGCGGGGCTCTTGGTTCACGTCGATGACTACTTGAGGGTGACGGTGGCGCCAGCCTCTTCGAGCTGAGCCTTGGCCTTCTCGGCAGCTTCCTTGTTCGCGACCTCGAGCACGACACCGGGGGCGCCCTCAACGAGAGCCTTCGCCTCACCGAGGCCGAGGCTGGTGAGGGCGCGCACCTCCTTGATGACCTGGATCTTCTTCTCGCCAGCGGCCTCGAGAACGACGTCGAACGAGTCCTTCTCCTCGACCTCTTCAGCGGCGGCGGCGGGGCCGGCAGCGGCAGCGACGGCGACGGGCGCCGCGGCGGTGACCTCGAAGACCTCTTCGAACTTCTTGACGAACTCGCTGAGTTCGATGAGCGAGAGCTCCTTGAACGCTTCGATGAGCTGGTCAGTCGTGAGCTTGGCCATGATTTCTCCTTCTAGTTGTGTGATGTCGTGAACCGGTCAACTGAGAATCAGTTGCCGGACTCTTGCTTCTGCCGCAGGGCGTCCACCGCGCGCGCGGCCTGAGCCAGCGGCGCGTTGAACAGGTAAGCGGCACCGAACAACGAGGCCTTGACGGCGCCGGCCAGCTTGGCCAGCACCACCTCACGGCTCTCGAGCTCGGCGAGCTTCATGACCTCAGAGGCGTCGAGCGGGCGACCGTCGAAGTAGCCGCCCTTCACCACGAGGTTGGGGTTCGCCTTGGCGAAGTCACGCAGAGCCTTGGCGACGGTCACGGGGTCTCCGTGCACGAACGCGATAGCGGACGGGCCAGCGAGCATGTCATCGAGCGAATCGATGCCTGCCTGGTTCGCCGCAATCTTGGTCAGCGTGTTCTTCACCACGGCGTACGACGCGTCTGCACGGATATTGCTGCGCAGCGTCTTCAGCTGCGCGACCGTGAGACCGCGGTACTCGGTGAGCAGAACGGCAGTCGAGCTGGAGAACAATTCCTTCAGCTCGGCGACCGATGCTTCCTTGTTCGCCATGGTGCTCCTCAATGTTTGTCGTGGGTCTCACCACGACCGCGCGGTGCGCTGCTCGATGAGCGGCGCGAACCCGGCACACATGACGAAAGGCCCCTGCGCATGCGCACGAGCCTCGTCGATCACCCCCTCAGATTCAGGGATGCTCGGTATCAGTTCAGTACACCTGCGCGGGCCCTCGTCCGCTTCGTGAGAAGCGTGCGAGCCTTCGGTCATCGTGTTCCACGCGCAAACGGAATCTGCGAGCAGGCACGGCAACAACCGGCGGTCTATGGCAAGAGGCCAGCATACGTCACGCGCTGGTCAGCGCGCAAAAGCTGGAGGGTGGCGCCTACACGTGGTCGAGCCACGAGTGGCTCGGTGTGTAGCCCAGGTCACGCCGCGCGGCGTCGATCGAGAGGAGCGTCTCACGGCCCGCGAGCGCACGCGCGAGCGGAACATCCGGAAACTCCGCGGCCATGAGCTCTGCCGAATCGCGCCGCATGACGGTGTCAGCGGCGGCGATGATGTAGGTCTCGTAGCCGGGCCCGCGGGTGGCGAGCGCACGCTCGACCGCGTGCGCACCGTCGCGTCGGTCGATGTAGCCCCAGAGGTTCCAGCGGCGCTCACTGAGATCGTCTTGCCACGACTCAAACTCGGCGTAGTCGTCGGGTGCCATGACATTGCTGAACCGCAGACCGGTGATCGAGAGCGCCGGGTCGATGCGGCACAGCTTGCGCCCCAGCTCTTCTTCGAGGTGCTTGCCGACGGCGTACATGAAGTTCGGCCGCGTCGGCTGGCTCTCGTCGATCGGTGCCGATGGCGGCGCCTCGGTCAACGGCAGGCCCAGCAGCGTTTCGCTCGACGCGTGCACGATGCGGCTGATGCCCGCCCGACGAGCGGCCTGGAACACCGAAATCGTCATCGCCAGGTTGTCCTGCAGCAGCACCGTATCGGGGCGGATGCCCGGCGCGGGGCTCGCCGCCAAGTGAACGACGGCGTCGAGCCCGTCGTAGCGTTCCTCGACGCCGGCGAGTGCATCCAGCACCTGCCCGGTATCGGTGAGGTCGACCCGCACGAACCCGGCACCCGGGGCGCCGACGGCGTCGAGCCCGGTCACGGAGTGGCCGGTCTCGACCAGGTGGGTGACGACGGCCTGCCCGAGCTTGCCGGCTGAACCGGTGACGGCGATGCGCATGAGGCGAGCCTAGGCCGTCGACCCGGTGGGCACGGTCGCAGCAGTCTCGGCCACGGCCGCCCGGGCCAGAGGCAGGCTCACCCGAAAAACGGTTTCGCCCGGCCGCGACGAAAAGGTGACTTCACCGTCGTGCGCCTGCACGACCGCCGACACGATCGCGAGACCGAGTCCCGTCGAGCCCGTCGCTCTCGACCGGGAGGTGTCGGCGCGCGCGAAGCGCTCGAAGAGCACGGGCTGCACGTCAGCCGGAATGCCGGGGCCCGTGTCGGTGAGCGTGATGATCGCGCGCTTCTCGAGCACTCCCAGTGCTGCTGTGACGCGAGTGCCCTCGGGCGTGTGAATGCGGGCGTTGGCGAGCAGATTCGCGACGACCTGGTGCAGTCGATGCTGGTCGCCCTCGACGATCACGGGGGACGACGGCAAGCGCACGACCCAGTCGTGGGCGGGCGACGTCGCGCGAGCATCCGCCACCGCGTCGGCGACCACCGCGGCCACGTCGACCGTATCCCGTCGCAGTTCGCGACCCTCGTCGAGCCG
>JBBQKE010000120.1:0-5448 GCA_038326585.1 Actinomycetales bacterium
TTCGCGGCTTCACTCAGGTTAATGTCGAGAAAACGCTCGTAGTGGCCGATATCAAGGTCGGTTTCGGTGCCGTCATCAGTGACGAAGACCTCGCCGTGCTGGAACGGGTTCATCGTGCCAGGGTCGACGTTGAGGTACGGGTCGAGCTTCTGCATGACGACGCGCAGGCCTCGCGCGGTCAGCAGATTGCCCAGACTGGCTGCCGTCAGACCCTTGCCGAGCGACGAGACGACGCCGCCGGTGACGAAGATGTGTTTGGTGATGCGACCGTTGCCGCCGCCGCGCCCCTCAGAAATGCTGCGCCCGTCAGAACCTGTCTCAGAAGAGTCCGCCACGGGGTTCAAGAGTATCCCACTGTGCCGAAGCTCCCTCTCGACGCGCGGCATGCACCGGCGTACGCTGACCGGCATGCACCGGCGTACGCTGACCGGCATGCCCCTCGACCGTGCCTTCCCTTCGACTCGAGCCAGAATCGTCGCGCTCGCGGTCGGTCTTCTCGTGATCGCATCCGGATGCTCCGGCATCGGTGGCCCGCCCGCCTCCATCGCGCTGTCAGAAGAGCAAGGAATCCCCAGCGACGCGCCCGTTACCGAGCCGTGGAACGATCCCGAATGGAGTGGCGAACCGCTGGGATGGGTCTCTGACGGCGGTGAGACGCTGACCATCGTCACGTTCGGCAGTTCGTCGTGCCCCTATATCGCCGTGCGCATCGAGGTGCTGACGGTGCGGCAACTGGCGATCGACTTCGAGAAGGCACCCGCCGAGGGGTGCACCGACGACCTCGCTCCGCGCACGCACGTCTTCGCGGTGCCCGAGGGCCTCGACTCGACCTCAGCAGGGCTCGAAGCCGAGGTGTCGCTGAGAGACAACGCGTTCGGCGATGCCGACCCGAATGCTTTCTCTGTGCCGTTACGCTGACGCCCATGAGCATGATTCGTCACCATTCTCGTCAGCGGCGCTGCATCGTGAGCGCCCTCGCTGCGAGCGCTGCGGTGCTCGTTCTGGTCGGATGCTCGCCTGCATCGTCTATCGCCACCGAGACGGTGCGCGGCGTGCCCTCGGGAGTGACGCTGACCGATGACGAGCAGCTGGGCGAGCAACCCGTCGCCGTGTGGACCGACAATCGCGAAACGCTGACGGTCGTCACCTGGGGCTCGTCGAGCTGCCCGCCCGTGCCGACCTCGCTCAACGTCGAGTCGGCGATGCTGCTGAACCTGCGATTCGCCCCGCCCACCGACCAGGCCTGCACCGCCGACTACGCGCCCACCAGCCACGTCTTCGCCACACCAGACGGCATCAGCTTCAGTGCCGTGCGACTCGCAATCGTGTTCGAAGCCCGCAGCGGAGACGAGCCCGTCGAGGTGACGGTGCCGATTCGCGAGAACGAGTAGACGGACTTCTCGCCAGCAGGCGTCACCTCCTCGCCCCCGGATGGGGGCTGTGGTGAGAAGTTTTCGATGGGCACGATGGAAAGAGGTCACAGCGAGGGAAGCCGAGATCATGAGAACCACTGCACAGCGTTCAGCGCGAACTGTGCACCACCCGATTGCAGACCGCGGATTCACGCTGATCGAGCTCATAGTGGCCATCGTCATCATCGGCATCCTGGCCGCGATCGCGGTACCGGTCTTTCTCAACCAACAGGTTCAGGCGCAGAACTCCGCGGCGACGAGCGACCTCGTGAACCTTCGCAAAGCCATGGTCACCTATTCCCTCGAGAACGACGGCGCGTACACGAACAGCTTCGCCGCTCTCGACCAGTACGGTTCGGTTCAATCGACCGCAGCTGCTCCGCTCATCTCGGTATCCGGCAGTAGATTCTGTGTTCAACTTGATTCAGACTCCTCCACCACCTTCTACGTCACCGACCGGGCAAACGTTCAGCAGGGCACGTGCGCGACTAGTGGAGACCCCGCCTTCACCCCATGACCCGCTCGTCCAGCATGCTGAAGCGCGCGGGGCACCCCACACCACCCACAGCGTCGCCGTTACTAGCCGACGAGCTCGCGAGCCGTCTCGATGAGCTCGCGCGCATGGGTGAGCCCAGACTCGCTGTCGGGCAGCCCGCTGAGTAGCCGCGCCATCTCGGCGACGCGATCGTCGCCGTTCAGTTGACGCACGCTCGAGGCGGTGACCGCCCCGTCGCTGTCTTTTACGACGCTCAGGTGATTCGTGGCGAACGCGGCGACCTGCGCAAGGTGCGTGACGACGATCACCTGTGCCGTCTGGGCGAGGCGCGCCAGCCGTCGGCCGATCTCGATCGCGCTCGCCCCGCCGACCCCGGCATCGACCTCGTCGAAGACGAACGTCGGCACGGGGTCGGTCGCGGCGATGACGACCTCGAGCGCGAGCATGACCCGCGAGAGCTCGCCGCCCGACGCTCCGCGGCCGAGCGGGCGCGGTTCGGCGCCCGCGTGCGGCTGCAGCAGGATCGACACGACGTCGCGGCCGCTCGCGGTGTACTCGTCGCGCTGCGCCACCTCGACCGTGATGCGTGCGGCGCCCATCGCGAGTGCGGCGAGCTCGCCCGTCACCCGTTCGGAGAGTCGGATGCCCGCCACTCGTCGCAGATCGCTCAGGCGCTCGGCCAGGGCCATGACCCGACCGCGATCGGCGTCGACCTCGGCGCGTAGAGCGTCGATGCGGTCGGTGTCGTGATCGAGCTCGAGCAGTCGTGTGCTGCCCGAGTCGAGATAGTCGATGACCTCGTCGAGAGTGGGGCCGTACTTGCGCATGAGCACGCTCAGTTCGGCTCGGCGCTGCTGCACCGTCTCAAGCTCGCGACCGCCGTCGCTGTCGAGTGAGGCAAGGTATGACGACAGCTGCGTGGCGAGTTCGCCGACCACGAAGCCCGCGTTGGCGATCGCGTCGACGATCGGTTGCAGCTCGGTGTCGTGCGATGCCACTCGGTCGACGGCACGTCGGGCGCTCTCGATGAGGGCAAGGGCGTCGCGCGCCTCGTCGACGCTCTCGCTCGAGATGAGCTCGTGCGCCTGGGCTGCCGCGAGCCGCAGGTCTTCGATGTTCGTGAGGCGGTCGGCTCGCTCGGTGAGTTCAACGTCTTCGCCCGGGCGCGGGGCCGCGGTTTCGATCTCGGTCATCGCGAGGCGAAGCTCGTCGGCCTCGCGCGCGCGTCGGTCACGGTCGGCGACGAGTACGTCGAGCTCACTCTGGGCGTCGTTGTAGCGCTGGAACACCTCGCGGTAGTCGCCGAGCACCTGCTGCAGTTCGGGGCCCGCGAAACGGTCGAGAGCCTCACGCTGCGCCGTGGCCGACTTGAGCCGAACCTGATCGCTCTGGCCGTGCACCACGACGAGCTGCTGCCCTATCTCGTTGAGCACGCCGATGGGGGTCGAGCGGCCGCCGACCACTGCCCGCGAGCGGCCCTCTTGCGAGATCGAGCGGCTGAGAATGAGCGCGCCGCCGTCGAGGTCTCCCCCGGCGTCGCGCACCCGGTCGGCCACCGGCCCGCCCTCATCGACGTGCCAGTGCCCCTCGACGAGCGCGTGCCCCGAGCCCGAGCGAATAGCACCAGTGTCGGCGCGGTCACCCAACAGCAGGCCGAGCGCAGTGACAACCATGGTCTTGCCTGCGCCGGTCTCGCCCGTCAGCGCCGTGAAGCCGGGGCCGAGGGGCAGACGCGCCTCGCCGATGACCCCGAGATTGCGAATGGAGATCTCTTCGATCACGTGCCGCGGGCCTCCTCATCGATCGGACCCCGCCACCCGTGCACGGGTAGCGCGAACTTGTTGACGAGCCGGTCGGTGAACGGCCCGGGGTGCAGTCGAGCCAGTCGAACCGGGGTCGACGAGCGGCGCGCGATAACGCGGGCGCCGCTCGGCAGGTCGAATGCCCGGCGGCCGTCGCACCAGAGCACGCCGACCCCCTGCGTGCGATCGAGAATCTCGACGGCGAACGAACTGCCGGGGCCGACAACGATCGGGCGTGCGAAAAGGGCGTGAGCGCTCAGTGGAACGAGCAGAAGGGCATCCAGACTCGGCCACACCACGGGCCCGCCCGCAGAGAACGCGTAGGCGGTCGATCCGGTCGGCGTCGACATGACGACGCCGTCGCAGCCGAAACTCGACAGCGGTCGGCCATCGACCTCGATGACGACTTCGAGCATGCGCTCGCGGCTGGCCTTCTCGACCGTCGCTTCGTTGAGGGCCCAGGTCTCGTAGATGACCTCAGAACCGAGCTTGACACGCACCGAGAGCGTCATGCGCTCTTCGACGAGATAGTCGCGGTCAAGCGCGCGTGCGACGGCCGACGACAGATCGTCGCGCTCGCTCTCGGCCAAGAAGCCCACGTGGCCGAGGTTGACGCCGAGCAACGGCGCCGAGCACCCGCGGGCCAGTTCGGCGGCGCGCAGAATGGTGCCATCGCCCCCCAGCACGATCACGAGTTCGAGATCGCCGACGCCGATGTCGCGGTCGAGCACCAACAGGGCGCCGTCGCCGGCGGCGTCGCGCAAGTCATCGAGCGATTCGGCGTCGACCACGGGAACCACTCCCGCCGCGCGCAGCAGGTCGACGACCTCGACCGCGGCCGCGAGCGACTCGTCGCGGCCCGTGTGGGCGACGACGAGGATATGCCGTTCGGTCACCATGAATCCTCCTGGCTCGTGTCGGGCTGGTTGTGGTCGGGCAAGACTGCGTCGGTGTCGGGCGAGCCGGGCAGTGCTGCCGAGAGCGCGGTCGCACGGCCCCTCCATTCTGTCGGATGCACCCCGGCACCCGGCCGGAAGACGGCCAGATACTCATGATTGCCCGCCGTGCCGACAATCGGGGAGGAGAGCAGTTCGCTCGCGTGCAGCCCGAGATCGGCCGCGGCCCACAGCACCGCCATGATCGCGTCATCGCGCACCGCGGCGTCTCGCACGATTCCTTCGCGGAGACCTAAGCGCCCTGCCTCGAACTGCGGCTTGATCAGCACGACGAGCGGCACCTCGGTGCCGACCGTGGCGACGATCGCCGGCAGCACGAGTGTGAGGGAGATGAAGCTCAGGTCGGCCACCACGAGGTCGATGGGCTCGGCGGCCGAGACGGCTCCCCCGCTGACCTCAGCGAGCCGCTCTGCCGTCAGCGCGCGGGCGTTCTCGCCCTCCACCACGATCACGCGCGGGTCGGCCCGCAACGCGGGGTCGAGCTGCCCGTGGCCGACGTCGAGCGCGATCACCCGCCGAACACCGCGTTCGAGCAAAACTTGCGTGAAGCCGCCTGTCGAGGCGCCGAGGTCGAGCGCGTGCAGGCCGGTGACGTCGAGCGCTGCGGCATCGAGCGCTGCTGCGAGCTTCAGGGCCGCGCGACTGACATAGCGATCGTCTCCGTCGACCTCGAGGCGAGCATCCGCCCGCACCGCATGTGAGGGCTTCACGACCGCGCGTCCGTCGACAGACACACGGCCCTGCTCGATGGCCGCTCGCGCCGCGGTGCGCGACCGCGTCAG
>JBBQKE010000121.1:0-5400 GCA_038326585.1 Actinomycetales bacterium
ATGCCCGCGAAGACGAGCAGAAGCAGGGGATCGACGACGACCGCCGCGCTCGCGGGCACCGCGCCGAGCGGCACGACGATGATCGCGGCGACGACCATCGCGACGGCGAGCGCATCGACGCCGCGAGCGCGGGGCCCCAGTCGTGCTGACGCGACGATATACAGGGCCCAGAAGGCTGCCGCGCCGAGTGCGGCAAGCACGCCGAGAAGGGCGAGCGAGCCCTCACCGTCACCGCTGCCGCTTAGCCACAGAGCGACGACGCCGAGCCCTGCCAGGGCAACCCAGCCGAGATCACGCCACCGACGGGTGCCCGCCACCGCGACGCCGAGCGGACCGAGCAGCTCGATCGTGACGGCCACACCGAGCGGGATGCTCGCGATCGCCTGATAGATGAGCAGGTTCATGCCGGCCAGACCGAGACCGAGCATCCCGACCCCGGCCCAGGTGCGCGAGTCCCACCCGCGAACGCGGGGTCGAATCACGACGAGCAAGATGACGGCGGCGAAGCCGAGTCGCAGAGCCGCGGCGCCGAGCGGCCCGACCTCGCTGAAGAACGACCCGGCAATGGCGTTGCCGAACTGCACCGAGATGATCGCGAGCACCGCCAGCACCACGGGGTGGAGAACGACGGGGCTGCGCACCCCTGCGAGTATGCCGCAGTACGGCAGGCCGAGACGGAACTAGTCGGAGGATCCGACGCTCGCGGGGCTGTCGACCGAGGCGGGCGACGCGGGGCTCGCGGGCGACGGCGGGCTCGGCGGCGTGAGCGGGGAAGCTGCCGACACCGGGCTGACCGGAGACGGGCTCGAGTCGACACTGCTGGTGGGTGACGGGCTCGGCGAGCTGGTCGGGTCGGGCGAAACAATGCTGTCGCTCGACACCGCGAACACCAGCGCGTTGCCCTTGCTGTCGTCGTCACTCTCGCCGACGGTGATGCCGGGAACGTCGAGGTTGGTGGCACCGGCCACGAGGGGCAACGCGTTCGCCGTGGTGACCGCACCTGCGGCCATCACGCCAAGGCCGAGTGCCGAGGCTGCTCCGATGGCGATCCAGTTCTTGGCTTCCATGAGTGGTTCCTTTCGAGCCGTGGAGGGGTCGGGGCGATACCGCCCGGCGATCCATCGATACCCACACTCTCTCGAACGCGCATGAGAGCAGCAGGAGGAGTGCATGAGAGCACTCTCATCTTCGCGGTCAGGCCTTCGCGGCCTTCACCGCTTCGTAGGCCGCGAGAGCTTCTGTGCGCGAGGCCTTGAGATCAACGATCGGGGCGGGGTAGTGGGGGGTGCCGGCCTCGGGCACCCAGCGGTTCACGTACTCGCCACGCGGGTCGAACTTCTCGGCCTGCAGCATCGGATTGAAGATGCGGAAGAAGGGTGCCGCATCGGCACCCGAGCCAGCGACCCACTGCCAACTCGCGGCATTGCTCGCCTCATCGGCATCGACGAGGGTGTCCCAGAACCACTCCTCACCCGTGCGCCAGTCGACCAGCAGGTTCTTCGTGAGAAACGACGCGACGATCATGCGCACCCGGTTGTGCATCCACCCCGTGGTCCACAGCTCGCGCATGCCCGCATCGACGATCGGGATGCCCGTCTGTCCGTGCCGCCACGCCTCCAGCTGCCCCGCATCGGGGTCGCCCCACGGAAAAGCGTCGAACTCGGCGCGGTAGTTGGCGCGACCGAGATCGGGTCGCGCGAACAGGATCGTGTACGAGAACTCGCGCCAGCCGATCTCGCTGAGGAATTTGGCCTTGTTCTTCGCCGCCTCGGGTGGCAGCGACTGCTGCACTCGGGCCCAGACCTCGTAGGGGCTGAGCTCACCGAATCGCAAGTGCGGGCTCAGCCGACTCGTGGCCTCGACCCCGGGCTCATCGCGCCGGTGGTAGAGCGGCAGCCCGTGCTCGACGAAGTGCTCGAGACGATCGTGGGCCCCCGCCCCGCCCGGTGTCCAGGCCGCGCGCAGCCCCTCAGCCCAGTCGGGTCGAGTGGGCAGCAGTCTCCAGTCGTCGAGCGCATCGCCGGCGGCGGCGAGGCCGTCGATCGCGGTGGGGGCGGGTAGCGGGAGCCGAGGCTCTGCCGACGCGAGGCACGCTCGCCAGAACGGGGTGAAGACCCGGTACGGGTCGCCAGAACCCGAGGTGATGCGCCAGGGTTCGTAGAGCAGTGATGCCGCGAAGCTCGTCACCGCGATGCCCTCATCGGTCAGTTGCGACTTGAGCGCAGCATCCACGTCGCGCAGGGCGCCGTAGCGGCGGTTCCAAAAGACGGCGCCAGCACCGGTCGCTGCCACGAGAGCGGGAATGACCGTCGACGCCGCGCCGCGCCGCAGCGTGAGCGAGCCCCCGAGCGCCGCGAGCTCGCCGGCCAGCGACGTGAGGCTGCCGTGCAACCACCAGCGGCTCGCGCCGCCCAGAGGGCGCGCGGCAGGCGACTGCTCGTCGAGCAAATAGACGACCACGACGGGTCCGCCTCGCTCGACCGCAGCAGACAGGGCGGGGTTGTCGGCGACGCGCAGGTCGTCGCGCAGCCAGACGATGCTTGCACTCGTGCTCATGGACGCAACGGTATGTCGTGCAGTTGCGTTCAGTCGCGCAAGCGCTGGCAGAGGGCGGTGAGTTCGGTCAACTCATCCGACGTCAACCGAGTGCCGACTCGTCGCGCGATCGTGTCGGCATGGATGACCGCGACGCGCTTGAAAAGCTCGTACCCCTCGGGGCGCAGCGCAACGATGGTGCCGCGCGCGTCGGTGAGGTCTGGCAGTTTGTCGACAAGCTGTCGAGCGGTGAGTCGGTCGATGAGACGGCTCACGCTCGGCTGGCTCAGCAGGAGGTGCGGAATCAGATCACGGATGCGCATGCGGCGCTCGGGCGCACGCGAGAGGTTGAACAGCACGTCGTACTCAGTGAACGAGATCTCGCTGGTCGGAAACTCGGCGCTCAGCGTGCGCAGCACCGACACCTGAGCGCGGAACAACGCCTCCCAGGCGTCGACCGCCAGAGCCTTCTCAGTCATATGTTCACTCTACGTGCGAGCGTGAGAATGTGTCGGTGCAGAGGCGGAGATCTTCGCCTGCCGGGCAAGTGAAGGGCCGGCCGCCGAGGCGAGCGACCGGCCCTCTTCCCTTGCACCAAGAGTGTCCTGCAATCACATTCCGCGCCCCCCGCCACAGCAAACGGTTGACGCACTTGAAAGGTATAACGAAAAGGTAACGCTGTCTAGTTATCAATCCGTTATTTTTCGAAATCGATCGACTTCTCCGGAAAGGGTCGAGCTCGCGGGGAACGAAGCCTCGGGAACGGGATCAGAAGAAGTCGGGCGAGGGCGTCGACGCGTAACGGATCGACACGTCGGCGTGCCGGTCGAACCGGTAGCCCGAGCCGCGCACCGTGCGAACGATGTCTTCGTAGCCGCCGAGCTTCGACCGCAGTCGACGCACGTGCACATCGATCGTGCGCTCGTTCGGCACGTCGTCGTCGCCCTCGGCGCCGTCGGCCCAGAGTGACCCGATGAGTTCGGCACGCTCGATCGTGCGACCCTCGCGCAGCACGAGGTACTGCAGCAGCTCGAACTCTTTGTAGGTCAGTGCGGCGCTCTCACCATCGAGCAGCACGCGCTTGCGCGAGATATCGATGATGACCCCCAGGGCCGGGGCCACGGGCGGCGCCTCGGTGGTGCGGCGGTAGCGCGCGAGAGCAGCGGGGTCTTGCAGGGCGAGTCGCACGACGTCGACATCGCGCCCACCAGCACCCGTCGGTGCGAGGGCGACGGCGGCGTGGGTCTCTGAGCCGGGGGCGAGTTCGACGGCCACCCGCTTCAGTTCGGTGACCAGCCTGCCGAGGTCGATGCCGGCCGCAGCGGCCTTGGCCTCGTCGAGGCCGACGTAGAGCACGAAACCACGCGCTTCGGTGCCCTCGGGCACGGCGCGCAACCGAGGGGCGGCAACAGGTTCTGGCGCGGCAACGACTGGGGCCGCGAGCGGAGGGGGAGCGGGGCGGGAGGCAAGAGATGCAAGAGACATCGTTGAGACGCTTTCTGCAGAATCGAACGGCTCGGCGCCCGAAGGGGTCGCGGCGGTTCGGGGTGTGGAGTCGAGGGTGCGCGCATCGAGAGCTGGAGCATCCGGCCCCGATGCGGGGAGAGCCTGCTCGTCGTTCTCGCGTGTCATGAGGCGAGGGGGCGAGTCAGCGGCACTCGGGCGGTCACTGATCGAGTCAGCAAGCTGACGATCAAGCGCACATTCGACAACACGCGTCAGCGCTCGCCGGCATCAACATGCCAGCGGTCTCCACAGCCTCGCGGGCGGTCAGGAGCTTCGCGGTGACGGTCATGCGGCCCAGTATCGCTGAGCGTGCCGCAGAGCGTCAAGTCGTTCGAGCTCTAGCCGACTGTGCCGTAGAGGCGGTCGCCAGCATCGCCGAGGCCCGGAACGATGTAGCCCTTCTCGTTGAGCTTCTCGTCGAGGGCGCCGAGAACGATCGTGACATCGCGACCCTCGGTGGCTTTCTCGATCATGGCCAGACCCTCGGGCGCGCCGAGCAGGCAGACAGCAGTGACGTCGTCGGCGCCCCGCTGGAAGAGGAACTCGATGGCCGCGAGAAGTGAGCCGCCCGTGGCGAGCATGGGGTCAAGCACGAAGCACTGGCGACCCTCGAGGTGGTCGGGCAACCGCTCGGCGTAGACGCTCGGCTGCAGGGTGTCGTGGTCGCGCACCATGCCCAGAAAACCCACCTCGGCACTCGGCACGAGCTTGACCATGCCTTCGAGCATGCCGAGCCCGGCGCGCAGGATGGGCACGATGAGTGGCCGCGGTTCGCTGATCGCGAGGCCCACCGTTTCGGTCACCGGAGTCGTGATGGTGACCTCGTGCGTGCGCACGTGCCGCGTCGCCTCGTAGGCGAGCAGGGTCACGAGCTCTTCGGTGAGCGCGCGGAAGGTCGCCGACGGCGTGCTGTGATCACGCAGCACGGTGAGCTTGTGAGTGATCAGGGGGTGGTCGGCAACGTGTACTCGCATAGGCTCAATCTAACGGAAGGGCGGGGCATGACCACGGTCTCTGACGGCGATCGCACGGCGATGCGCACTGCCCTCGACGAGGCCCGCGGTGCCGCGATGTCGGGCGACGTTCCCGTGGGTGCGATCGTGCTCGATGCCGCCGGTGTCGTGATTGGCCGAGGCCGCAACGAACGGGAGAAGCATCACGACCCGACCGCGCACGCCGAGGTGGTCGCGTTGCGCGACGCGGCCGTGGCGACCGGCGACTGGCAGCTCAGTGGATGCACGCTCGTGGTCACCCTTGAGCCCTGCGTGCTCTGCGCCGGCGCCATCATGGCCGCGCGCATCGACCGGGTGGTGTTCGGAGCGTGGGACGCGAAGGCCGGAGCCGCCGGCAGCGTCGTCG
>JBBQKE010000122.1:0-5380 GCA_038326585.1 Actinomycetales bacterium
CATGCGAGGGCCTTTGCGGGAGCGGCGGTGCGGGAAAGAGCAGGGCGGCGATTGAGGGGGCCGGAGTCGACGAGTTCGACGTCGCCGGTGTAACGGTAGAGGCGAGGGGGGCGGTGGCGGCCGCCGGTGACAACCTCTCCCGTGGGTTCGATAACGCCGCTCGTCTCCATCTGGCGCCGGAAGTTCGCGGGGTCGAGCGGCTTCTGCAGCACGACCTCGTAGACCTCGCGCAATTCGGCGAGCGTGAATCGCGGGCCGAGGAACGCGTGCGCGATCGCTGCGTACTCCATCTTGGTGCGCAGCCGCCAGAGCGCGTAGTCGACGATGAGGTTGTGGTCGAACGCGAGGTCGGGCAGGTCGTCGGCGGCGAACCAGCGCACGTTGTCGCCGAGCGTCACACGTTCGGCTTCGTCGGGCCGCACGAGCGCCCAGTAGATGATCGACACCATGCGCTGATCGGGCGAACGGTCGACGTCGCCGAAGGCGTAGAGCTGCTCGAGATAGGTCGGCTCGAGCAGCGTGGTTTCGCCGAGGTTGCGCCGAGCGGCGCCCTCGAGGCTCTCGTCGGCGCGCACCATGCCCCCGGGCAGAGCCCAGCGGTCGAGGTAGGGGTCTCGCGTGCGGCGCACGAGAGGCAGCCACACGCTCGGGGCACCCGAGGCATCGGGCCGTAGCGCGAAGATCACGGTCGAGACGGCGATCGCAATATCGCTCATGGATGCTCCCTCCGTGCCACTCGAGGTCTTACAGTCATGTTGACCTGAACAGAGTCTAGCACTTCAGGTGCGGGTGACACGAACCCGATTGCCGCGCGCGGCCGGCGCGGAGCATCCACCCACCAGAATGGGCGTGTGGACGACGTCTTCGTGATCCCCCTCTGGGCCGACCTGCTCGCGGTGGGTATTGGCGCGCTGCAGGGGGCGCTGTTCGCCGCGCAGTTCCGCGACCGGCGACTCGACTGGCTCGGGGTGGCGATCATCGGCATCGTCGTCGGCTTCGGCGGCGGTCTGTTGCGCGACCTGTTGTTGAACGTGCCGCTCGCTCCGCTGCAGTCGAACCTGTACGTCATCGTGGCCACGGGCGCCGCGCTGCTCGGCATGCTGCTCGAGCGCGTGTTCGCGCGAGTGAACCCGCTCATCACCGCGCTCGACGCCCTGACCATCGGTCTGTTCGGCGCGATCGGCACCACCAAGGCCCTCGCACTCGGGCTTCCCGAGGTGGCGGCCGTGTTCGTCGGAGTGCTCGCGGCCGTGGGCGGCTCAATCTTGCGCGACCTGCTGCTGAACCTGCCGATCGCGCTCATGCACGTCGGCTCGCTCTACGCCGTCGCCGCCGCGGCCGGCTCGGGCACCATCGCCGCACTGCTGGCGTTCGACGTCGATGTCTTTCTCGCCGGCGCGATCGGCGTGGCCGTCACGTTCGGCGTGCGCATGGCCTCGGTGCTGTTCGGCTGGAGCCTGCCCGAGCAGCGCAGCATCACGCGGCTTCCCAAGCTGCCCGCGCTCCCCGGGCGGGGGCGGCGCGTCGGCGACGACACGTCGGGCGAGCGCGGGCGCACGGTCACGACGGCCACCGGCGTGATCCACCTGCACCCGACGACCTCGTCGATTCCGGTCATCGGGTCGGTGCCGCGTGCGCGCCGCCGCTCCCCCATCCCCGGCGCGAGCCGGCAGCGCAGGTAGCGCAGGTTGACCCGGTCGCCGGGCCTTCTCCTCGACCGCGCATCTCCACAACTCAGGAGATCGTGAGTCGAACGGGTCGCGACACGCCGACGCCGGCCCCCCTCACACCTCGGTTCAGCGCTGGGCTCCTGAATTGTGGAGATGTGCGAGGGGTGCGGGGCGGGCGCGGTGAGCGCGCATCTCCCCTGCGACTGCGGCACACTTGAGCCGTGAACCTGCTCGTCACCGGCGGCACCGGAACCCTCTGCCGCCCCGCCGTGGCGGCGGTGCGCGAGGCGGGCGTCGAGCCGCGCATCCTGAGCCGCCGCCCCGGCCCCGGGCACGTCGTCGCCGACCTGCAA
This sequence comes from Actinomycetales bacterium, assembly GCA_038326585.1. GTDB lineage: Bacteria > Actinomycetota > Actinomycetes > Actinomycetales > Microbacteriaceae > Microcella. The sequence goes on from JBBQKE010000122.1 coordinate 2,024, forward strand.
TCGGGCACCGGGCTGACCGAGGCTCTCGAGGGCGTCGAGACCGTGCTGCACCTCGCCACGAACCGGCGATCGGATGCTCGCGCGACCGAGCACCTGCTGCAGGCCGCGCGTTCCGCGGGCGTGCGGCACCTCGTGTACCTGTCGATCGTCGGGGTCGACGCCGTGCCGCTCGGGTACTACCGCGCGAAACTTCGCTGTGAAGAGCTCGTCGCCGAGTCGGGGGTGTCGTTCACGATTCTGCGCGCGACGCAGTTCCACGACTTCGTGGCGGGGGCTTTTCGCGCGCAGCGGCGGCTGCCGCGCGTGATCACGGTCGACGCTCCGTTCCAGCCGATCAGCACGGCGGCGGTCGCCGAGCGGCTGGTGCCGCTCGCCACCGCGGCCCCCGCGAACGGCCGCGTCGACGACCTCGGCGGGCCCGAGGTGCTGCCGATGGCCGAACTTGCCCGGCAGTGGCTTGAAGCGCGCGGCTCTGATCCCAAAGCCGCCGAGCGACGTGTCGTCGAGTGGCACCTGCCTGGCAAGCTCGTCGGCGCGTACCGCGCAGGGCTGCACACGACCGGCCTGCCCGGCCCGGGCATCCGCTTCGCCGATTGGGCCGCGACCTGACCCCTACGCGCTGACGAGCTCGCGGTCGGGGCTCTCGAGCCGGATCGCCCGGTTGACCGCCGACACGACGGCCTTGAGCGACGCGGTCGAGATGTCGGGGTCGATGCCGACGCCCCACAGGGTGCGGCCGTTGACCTCGAGCTCGACGTACGACGCCGCGTGGGCATCCCCGCCCGCAGACAGCGCGTGCTCGACGTAGTCGAAGAGACGAATCGCGATGCCCTGCCCCTCCATCATGCTGAGGAACGCCGCGATCGGACCATTACCGGTCGCGTCAATCGCGGCGATCTCCTCTCCGTCGCGCAGGGTGGCATTGAGCTGCGTCGTGCCCGACATGTCGCTCGAGGTACGCGTCGAGAGCAGCTCAAAGCGTCCCCACTTGGCGTCGGCCTCGGCCGCGGGCAGGTACTCGTCTTGGAAGATCTCCCAAATCTGAGCACTCGTGACCTCGCCGCCCTCGGCGTCGGTCTTGGCCTGCACGACTCCGCTGAACTCGATCTGCAGCTTGCGCGGCAGGTCGAGCGCGTGGTCGGCCTTGAGCAGGTATGCAACCCCACCCTTGCCCGACTGCGAATTGACGCGGATGACCGCCTCGTACGACCGCCCCAAGTCTTGGGGGTCAATGGGCAGATACGGCACAGCCCAGAGCAGTTCGTTGACGTGCTTTCCCTCGGCTTTGGCCTGGGCATCCATCGCCTCGAAGCCTTTTTTGATGGCGTCTTGGTGGGATCCGCTGAAGGCCGTGTAGACGAGGTCGCCGGCCCAGGGGCTGCGCTCGTGCACCTTGAGCTGGTTGCAGTACTCGGCCGTGCGCTTGATCTCATCGAGGTCGCTGAAGTCGAGCTGCGGGTCGATGCCTTGCGTGAACAGGTTGATGCCGAGCGCGACGAGGTCGACGTTGCCGGTGCGCTCGCCGTTACCGAACAGGCAGCCCTCGATGCGGTCGGCGCCGGCCAGGTAGCCGAGCTCGGCCGCGGCGACCGCCGTACCCCGGTCATTGTGCGGGTGCAGGCTCAGCAGCACGTTCTCGCGGTGGGCGAGGTGCCGGTTCATCCACTCGATCGAGTCGGCGTAGACGTTTGGCGACGCCATCTCGACGGTCGCGGGCAGGTTGATGACTACCTTGCGCTCAGCAGTCGGCTCGAGCACCTCGAGCACCTGGTTGCAGACGTCGACGGCGAACTCGAGCTCGGTGCCCGTGTAGCTCTCGGGGCTGTACTCGTAGAACACCTCGGTCTCGGGCACCATCGCCTCGAACGAGCGGCACAGGCGCGCGCCCTCGAGCGCGATGTCGATGATGCCCTGCTTGTCGGTGCGAAACACGACGTCGCGCTGCAGCACGCTCGTCGAGTTGTAGAAGTGCACGATCGCGCGCTTGGCGCCCTTGATCGACTCGTACGTGCGCTCGATCAGGTGATCGCGGCACTGCGTGAGCACCTGAATCGTGACGTCATCCGGAATCAGGTTCTCGTCGATGAGGCTGCGCACGAAGTCGAAGTCGGTCTGGCTCGCGCTGGGGAAGCCGACTTCGATCTCTTTGAAGCCCATCTTCACGAGCAGCTCGAACATGATGCGCTTGCGCTCGGGGCTCATCGGGTCGATGAGGGCCTGGTTGCCGTCGCGCAGGTCGACGGCGCACCAGCGCGGCGCCTGCGTGATGCGCTTCGTGGGCCAGGTGCGGTCGGGCAGCTCGACGGTGAGCTGCTCGTGGTACGGCTGATACTTGTGAATCGGCATGGCCGATGGCTGCTGACGGTTCTGCATGAGGTGCTCCTGCTGGTCTCGGTGTGGTTGTCAGCCGACGACAAACTCCGCGACGAGGGAGGCTAAAGGTCTAAGCCTCGTCGCGGCAGCGAAGAAGGAGCTGGCCGAACACGGTTTCAGGGTACACCCGCGGTCTGCGGGCTCGCACGTACGTTGCGCGGCCTGCTGTCGTCACCGGATGTCGCCTCCACCCAGGCCGCCGACATCCAGTGACGACAGAAGGGGGTCGACGACGGTTCAGGATGCTCTGCCGTCAGCCTTTCGGATGAAAAGGGTCATCCGCTGGGGTGAGCGGCGCGCGTTTCTCGCCGTACGGGGCCGCGCGGCCCGTACCGTGGCGGACATGTTCGATTCAGTCATTGCCTGGTTCACGCCCGAGCGCCGTGCGCGCATCGCCTTTCCGATCGAGATCGCGCTGGGTGCCTGGCTCGCACTCGCCGTGCTGCTCAACCAGCAGTGGTGGGGCGGCTTGGTTCACGCCGCGATCAACGTTGGAATCGCGCTCGTGGTCGGTGTTGGAGTTGCGCTGCATCGCGTGCGACCCGATCTGGCACTCTTCGGACTCTTTGGGGCCGCGCTCGGGGTCGTTATGACCTTCACGTTCGGCGCTTCACCGAACGTGCTGTCGTTCCTCGGCGCCGCCGTGATCATCTTTGGCGCCGCGGCATACGGCGCCCCCGCCATCCGATGGACAGCCCTCGGGGTCACCGTTTTCGCCGCTTTCTCGCTGCTGGGCGCGATTGTCGGCAGCACGGGTGCGATCGCCGACGGTGGAATCGGCTACCTCGTGACGCAGCTCGTACAGTACGCGCTCTACCCCGTCCTCGCCGTGTTGCCGTGGGTGCTCGGCGAGCTCGTGCGCAGCATCCGGAATCGCCGCGCTCTCAGCACGCAGGTCGCGACGGTCAGCACCCAGCGCGACGCCGCGATGACCCGCGCCGACCTCGAGGCCGAGCGCACACGCGTCGCACGCGACGTGCACGA
>JBBQKE010000123.1:0-5375 GCA_038326585.1 Actinomycetales bacterium
ACGGGCATCGGCGAGTTCGACCGCGTGCTTGGCGGCGGCATCGTGCCCGGCGCCGCCATTCTGTTGTCGGGCGAGCCCGGAGTCGGCAAGTCAACCCTGCTGCTCGAGGTCGCCGCCCGCGCCGCGAAGCTCGGCCAGCGCGTGCTCTACGTCAGCGCCGAAGAGTCGGTGGCGCAAGTGCGGCTGCGCGCCGGCCGCACGGGCGCACTGACGCCCGAGCTCTACCTCGCGTCAGAGACCGACCTCGCCACGATCCTCGGTCAGATCGACGAGGTGAAGCCTGCGCTCGTCATCGTCGACTCGGTGCAGACCGTCGCCTCATCGCTCGTCGACGGGCTCGCGGGCGGTGTCTCGCAGGTGCGCGAGGTCGCGGCAACCCTCATTCGGGTCGCCAAAGACCGCGACATCCCCGTCGTGCTCGTCGGCCACGTGACAAAAGACGGCACGATCGCGGGCCCCCGCCTGCTCGAGCACCTAGTCGACGTCGTGTGCCAGTTCGAGGGCGACCGCCAGACGGCGCTGCGCTTTGTGCGCGCACTCAAGAACCGCTTCGGCCCGACCGACGAGGTCGGCTGCTTCGAGATGACGGGCGACGGCATCGCCGAGGTCGCCGACCCGTCGATCCTGTTCCGCTCAGGATCGACCACACCAGTGAGTGGCACGTGCGTCGCGATCGCCATGGAGGGCCGCCGGGCGCTTCCGGTCGAGGTGCAGGCGCTCATCGTTGCGTCGAACGCCCCGCAGCCGCGCCGCGTCGTCAACGGCGTCGACTCGTCGCGCGTCGCCATGCTGCTCGCGGTGCTCGAACGCCGCTGCGGCATGCCGCTCTCCAGCTTCGACGTGTACGTCTCCACCGTCGGCGGAATCCGACTCACCGAGCCTGCCGCCGACCTCGCGATCGCGCTGGCCGTCGCGAGCGCCCGCCGCGAGAAGGCTCTGGATGCTCACCTCGCCGCCATCGGAGAAATCAGTCTTGCCGGCGAGATCCGCGCCGTGTCGGGTGCCCCGCAGCGTGCCGCCGAGGGAGCGCGCCTCGGCTACACCACGGTGATTGACGCCTCAGCGCTGCATTTGCGCGAGGCCGTGCGGCTCGCGTTCGCGAGTGCTCACGACGAGAAGCTCGACGTACCCGAGTTCTAGGTCGGCACCCAACGACGAAAGAGGCGGGCGCCTCTCGGCACCCGCCTCCTCCAGTGATTCGAACTAGGCCGTCGCGCGTCGGCGCGCAACAAGCACGCCACCGAGGCCCAGCACCAGCACGGCCGCAAGACCAGCGGCAAGAACGTCGCCCGCTCCGGTGTCGGCAAGCTCTGGCTCTTCCGGCTCCGGCTCCGGCGCTGCGGCGGCTTCCCAATTGACGACCATGGACACGTCTTCGATTCCGTTGGCGAGCACTCCGTCGAGTACATCGAAGTCCGCCATCCCGGCGACGACCTGGTCGGCAGAGTCGTTGACCAACGACTCTGGTGGACTGTTGGTGTAGTCACCGTCGATAAGTGTCTGCGGATCCCACGTGGCGAAAGTGACGATCGACCGGGATTCACCCGCGGGAACCGTGAACGGCCCATAGCTGTAGAGGTACTCGTCGCTCGAGCCCGAATCCTCCCACGCGCCGGAGGTCGCCGGGTTTTCTGAGCCCATCACAAGTCCTCCGGGCGCGTCATCTTCGTCCCAGTGGACGATCCACAGCGCCTCGGCGGTGTTGAGTGCTGTGTAGTTGCTGGGTTGCTCCACTGCGGGCACAGCAAGAATTCCATCGGACTGATTGCCGTAGTCGTAGAGGAAGTCGGAGGTGCCGAAGTCAGTCTCGATCCTCACTGCATCGATCGTCGCGTCGACAAGGCCGACATTGGTGATCGTGGTCACGAAGCGCACAATCTCCCCACCCACCAGCACGCGAATCTCAGAGACGACCTCAAGGTCGGCCGTGGCGAAGGCGGCATTGTCAGCAACGCAGGTGAAAACGAGATCACCCGTGCCAGCCTCGACCTCTACGTCGACGTCGGCGTCAGCGGTACAAAACACCGTCTCGTCGAGAACCCCGAGGAGAGAAGCATCGATGCTCGTCTCTCCTGCCCCATCCCAAATGTCGGTGTACTCGGTCGACGTGTCGGGGAAAACGAGGTAGACATCCTCCACATCGAAATAGTTGGCATCGACGTTCCACAGGCCCGGCCCGAACTCTACGTCGCTACCGTCCCACGGCGCAGCGTGGGCAGGTGCCGCGATGAGAAGTGTCGAGCACGCGAGGGCCACGGTCGCGAGGGCCATGCCAGGGCGACGAACGGAGCGATTCATGGAATTCCTCTACATAGGGTGAACGCAGGTCGCCTTGAGGCTACACCCTGTGAATACCCTGGCAAGGCACCCGGCAACGTTGGTCACTGTGGGCTGAGCCGAAGCGCGTCAAGCACATCTTGCGGCTCGGCCTGCATCGCGTGCGGGCCCGCGACGTCGAACCACACGGCCTCGAGCACTCCGAGGTTCTGCTCGAGAAACTCAGCGAGTGTCGCGGCGTCGTAGGCGAGCACGCGGTGCTCAGGCTCACTCGGGGTCATCGCCGCATAGTGCTCCGGTGCCGAGAACAGCAGCAGCATGTACTTGTCGGCCTCGCCCCGCCGAAACACCCGTACTTGCGGCGGCCCCTCGACGGGCAGCAGCGGCACGATGACGTGGTCGTTGCGCAGGGCGAACGCCACGGCCGCGGCATCTTGGCGCTCGAGCGCGGCATCCAGTTGCTGCTCGGGCGGCAGGGTCGAGGGTGGCAGCTCGGCAGCGGCAGCTCGTCGATCCGGTGAACCGGAGCGTTTCGTGGGCTTCTTCTTCGGCATCCCGATCAGCCTACGCGGCGTGGCACGACGCTAGTTCAAGATGAACGGCCGGTCGTCGACGCTCTCGAACCCGCCCACCGTCACGCTCAGGCGGTAGGTGGCGCCGCCCGCGGTCACGTTCGGACGGCTGTCGGCGGTGGCGCAGTCGTCGGGGTTCGAGCGGGTGCGGCTCCACGCGAAGGGCGTGCTCTCGGCCTCGACGCCGGGCTCGAGCACGAGAGGTGCGGGCACGCCGGGTTCTTGGCAGTCGGTCGACGCCCAGATGCGGTCGCTGCCCGAGACAATCAGGTATTCCTGCTGGTCGACTCCTGCGTCGAGCGTGCAGGGGGCGGCGCCGGTGTTCAGCAGCGTGAACGAGAGCAACGGCTCTTGGTCGGCGGGGTAGCTGGCCGCATCGGTCACGGGAGTCACGACGACCTGGGTGGCGGTGCAGGCGGCGACATCAGTGGGGTCGGTCGGGTCGCCCGGTTCGGATGTCTCGGTCGTCTCGGGATCAGGCGTCGGTGCGGCAGCGGGATCACCAGACCCGGGCCGCACGATGATGAGCACGATGATGACGATGACCGCGAGCAGGCCCAGGCCCACGATGAGTCGCCGCCGCCAGTAGACCTCAGGCGGCTGTGGCCCGACCGGGTGGCGCAGCGTCGACATGACCACAGGGTAGGCCCGCAGAGCCCCGGTGGCCGGATGCTCGCGCGGCGTGCCCCGCACTCGCAGTGTTCGCTGAGGCGGTTAAAGAACCTTCAGCATGCGCGTGTTGCCGAGTGTGTTGGGCTTGACGCGAGAGAGGTCGAGAAACTCGGCGATGCCCTCGTCGGGCGAGCGCAGCAGCTCGCTGTAAACCTCCGGGTCGACCAGCAACTGCTCATCAGCCACCGCAAAGCCGTGCTGCGTGAAGAAGTCGACCTCGAACGTGAGGCAGAACAGTCGACGCAAGCCAAGTCGGATCGCTTCAGCCTCGAGCGAGGTCAGCAGCGCATGCCCGACGCCCGCACCGCGCCAGTCGTCAGCGACCGCGAGCGTGCGCACCTCGCCGAGGTCTTCCCAGATGACGTGGAGTGCGCCGCAACCGATGACCTCACCGGTCGCGTCGTCGACAGCCACGCGAAACTCTTGCAGCGACTCGAAGAAGACGACGAGCTCTTTGCCGAGCAGAATGCGCTGCTGCACGAGCGGCTCGACGAGGCGCTTGATCGCCCTCACATCTGCCGTGCGCGCTTCGCGCACGCTGAAGGATGTCGAGGTCACGGCTCAAGCCTAGAGCCGTGTGGCCTCACGCCATGCGCCGCCGCATCACCAGGGTTGCACCGAGCACTGTGAAGAGAAGTGCGAGGGCGCCGAATGCGCCGACGTCGCTGGCTCCAGTGTCGGCGAGTTCTGGTGCGGAAGGTGCTGCCGGCTCAATACCGAGATAGGTCACGGAGATGACGTCGATGTACGAGATCGACCACAAGGCACCGTCGGAGACGAACTCGTCGCCCTCGTCGAGAATGACTCCTGCCGGAGACCGGAAGCGCATGTCTGCGTCGATGGTGCCGAACTGCACTCCGGCGACCTCGAAGTTGTCGCCAATGGTCGGCGCCGTGATGACATCGAGCTCGAGAATCGTTCCGGATCCGCCAAGAACACCGTTCCCGCCTGTGAGGTAGTCGCTGAGACCGCTGAGACCGTCGATGGAGGCAATGTAGGTTCCGCCGTCGAGCTGCACGCCGTTGGCGCCGACGATGATCTCGATCGGTCCCGACGCTGCGTCGCTCGGGGCGATCTCTCCTGAGGTCAGGCTGATCGCGTTCACCACTCCATCGCCCGTCAGTCGACCTCCCGTGATCTGGAAAGCGGTGCCGCCGATCGACGCATTGTCGAGCATGAATTCGCCCTCCTGCACATCCAGCCCGCCGCCGCCGACAGCGCCTCCGAGACCTCCGCTGCGCACGATGGTGCCGGCGCCAGTCTTGGCGATGAGGCCCGTGACCTGACCGTCGATGTTGCCGCTGATGGTCAACTCGCCCTCGACGTCGAGGGTGAGGGATCCGGTGGGCGACACTCTCACGAGCGCGGGCAGCGACAGGGAGTCGCCCGCACCGACGCGCCACGACTGGGTGCCCGTGGTGTCGAGGTCATTGTTGATGATGACGTCAATGGGCCCAGGGTCGCCATCCACGATCAGGCCTTCAGCGCCCGTGAGGGTGATCACTCCGGCGGGTGCGGCAGAGCCGAGCTGGTGGTCGCCGGTGAAGGCCATGGAGACCAGTGAGATCGGCCCGACGTTGGCATCGGATCGCGGTGCCGCGGTCGAGGGGAAGACTAGCGAATCGCCATTTTCAGGCACTTCGCCTGTCGACCAGGTGCCGCTCGTCCACCACTGGTGAGTCGGACTCGTCCACGTCTGCGTGTCAACAATCGCGAACGCAGGTGCCGCAGCACCGAGCACCAACAGGCCGACGATCGCACTTCCGCCCATCGCGGCGGCGGAAGGCGCCGCAGCGCGGCTGGAGGCAGGCAGGAGTCGACGAGTCTTCATGTGATGTCAGTAGCCCCCAACGG
>JBBQKE010000124.1:0-5335 GCA_038326585.1 Actinomycetales bacterium
CGAGCTTCGTGGCGCGTGCGAGCACGCGCAATCGATCGTCATCGCGCGGCATGAGGTGAGTGCGCTGCAGCCGCTCGAGCTGCACCCGGTGTTCGATGACCCGCAGCAATCGATAGTCGCGGCCGAACTCTGCCGCTTCGACGCGACCGATGTAGCCGTGTTGTGCGAGGGCGTCGAGGGCGCCGAGGGTGTCACCCTGCCGCACCCGGTCGTCGCCGTGACCGTGCACCAGTTGCAGCAGTTGCACGGTGAACTCGACGTCGCGAAGTCCCCCGGGGCCGAGTTTGAGCTGAACGTCGACCTCGTCGGCGGGAATGTTCGCCGTGACGCGTTCGCGCATGCGCTGCACCGACTCGACGAAGCCGTCGCGCTGCGAACTGGTCCAGACCAGCGGATGCACGCTCTCGCAGTACCGACGACCTAGTTCGACGTCTCCGGCCAGAGGGCGCGACTTCAGCAGTGCCTGAAACTCCCAACTCTTCGCCCAGCGGTCGTAGTAGGCGCGATGCGACTCGAGCGTGCGCACGAGCGCGCCGTCTTTGCCCTCGGGGCGCAGGTTCGCGTCGACCTCCCACAGCGACGGCTCGAAGCCCGACTCTTGAATGCCGCGCGCAGTCGCGGCCGCGAGGCGAATGGCGATGTCGACCGCGCGGCCTTGCTCGAGACCATCGACGCCGTCGGCAACGTAGACCACGTCGACGTCGCTGATGTAGTTGAGCTCACGCGCCCCGGCTTTGCCCATGCCGATGATCGCCAAACGGGTGCGTTCTACGTCGGTCGCCGGAAAAGTGCTCGAGCGGCGCGCGATCACGAGGCTCGCGTCGAGCGTGGCACCCGCCAGATCTGCCAGCGTCGCCGAAACGAGCGGTTGTGCCTCAAGCGGGTCGGCGTGCTCGAGATCCCACGCGGCAATGCGCAGCAGCCAGCGCTGATATCGAACCCGCATAGCCGTGATCGCCTGGTCGGGGTCGGCAACCGCGTCGACCGCATCGCGCAGGTCGCGCTGCAGTTCGACGTGGGTGGGCAGCTCATCGAGCGCTTGGCGCAACGCGGCGAGCTCGTCGGGTCTGCGTCGCAGAAAGTCGCCTAGGCCCTCGCTTGCGCCGAACACACGCACGACGCGCGTCGCCCACGCTTCGTCGGCGAGCACGCCCGTGAGGGCATCCGGATACTGCTCCTGCAGCCGCACGAGCTGTCGTAGTGCCCGATCAGGGTCGGCGGCGGTGCCGAACGCCTCGAGCAGAGGCTCGAACCCATCAAGGGCGTCGCGAGCCTCGCTCAGCTCGGCGAATCCGAGGCGAGCAAGTTCGGTCAGCGTCGACACACTGCGCGTCATGGTGCAGCCCTGCCGGGCCTAGAGAATCTCGAGATTGCTCTCGAGCTCATAGGGCGTGACCTGCGCGCGATAGGCGTTCCACTCGCGGCGCTTGTTGAGCAGCACGTAGTTGAACACCTGCTCGCCCAGCGTCTCGGCGACAAGCTCGCTCTCTTCCATGAGGGTGAGCGCGCGATCGAGGCTCGACGGTAGCGCCTTGTAGCCGAGCGCGCGGCGTTCAGATTCTGACAGCGCCCACACGGTGTCTTCGGCCTCGGGCGGCAGTTCGTAGCCGTTCTCGATGCCCTTGAGACCCGCCGCCAGCATGAGCGAGTACGACAGGTAGGGGTTGGCGGCCGAATCGATGCCCCGATACTCGACCCGAGCGCTCTGACCCTTGCCGGGCTTGTAGAGCGGCACCCGCACGAGCGCCGAACGGTTGTTGTGGCCCCACGTGACGTAACTGGGTGCCTCGTCTCCGCTCCAGATGCGCTTGTACGAGTTGACGAACTGGTTCGTGATCGCGGCGATCTCAGGAGCGTGGGTCAAGAGTCCGGCGACGAACTGCCGGCCGATTTTCGACAGCTGATACTGCCCCGACGAGTCGAAGAACGCGTTGGTGTCGCCCTCGAAGAGCGACATGTGCGTGTGCATGCCTGAACCGGGGTGAGCAGCGAGCGGTTTGGGCATGAAGGTGGCGTAGACCCCTTGCTCGATCGCGACCTCTTTGACGACGGTGCGGAAGGTCATGATGTTATCGGCCGTCGTGAGCGCGTCGGCGTAGCGCAGGTCGATCTCGTTCTGGCCGGGGCCGGCTTCGTGGTGGCTGAACTCGACCGAAATTCCGAGGTCTTCGAGCATGCGCACCGCGCGGCGCCGGAAGTCGTGGGCACTGCCGCCCGGCACGTTGTCGAAGTATCCGGCCGAGTCGACCGGCTGGGGACCCTCGGGCCCGTACTTGCTGCTCTTGAGCAGGTAGAACTCGATCTCAGGGTGCGTGTAGAACGTGAAGCCCCGCTCGGCAGCCTTGGCCAGCGTGCGCTTGAGCACGTTGCGCGGGTCGGCCGCGGCGGGCTGGCCGTCGGGCGTCGTGATGTCGCAGAACATGCGAGCGGTTGGGTCGACCTCGCCGCGCCACGGCAAGATCTGGAACGTCGTGGGGTCGGGGTGCAGCAGCACGTCGGCTTCGAAGGCTCGGGTGAAGCCTTCGATCGACGAGCCGTCGATGCCCAGCCCCTCAGCGAAGGCGCCCTCGACCTCGGCCGGAGCGACCGCGACCATCTTGAGCGTGCCCACGACGTCGGTGAACCAGAGGCGCACGAACTTGACCCCGCGCTCTTCGATCGTGCGAAGAACGAAGTCGCGCTGCTTGTCCATGCTGCCCTTTCCAGTCACCATTTCGCCTCTCGATCGGGGCCCAGGAGCCCGCCATTAGGCTACTGCGTATGCCCCGTCTGCGCGTCGCCCTGGCCCAGTCGAACCCGATCGTCGGCGACCTCGTCGGCAACACTCAGCTCATCGTCGACGCTGTGCGCGCCGCGAGCGAGCTGGGGGCCGACCTCGTCGCGACGGGTGAGATGGCGCTCACTGGCTACCCGATCGAAGATCTTGCGCAGCGGCCGTCGTTCTTGCAGACCGCTTCACGCGCGGTGCCCGCTCTCGCTGAGCGGCTCGAGGTCGAAGGTCTCGGCGAGACCGTCGTCATCGTGGGTCACCCCGACGGCCCGCACGAACCGCGGCTGCTGGGCACCTCGAACGCCCCCACTGCCATCGCGCAGAACTGCGCGAGCGTGCTGCACCGTGGCCGTGTCGTTGCGCGCTATGCCAAACACCACCTGCCGAACTACTCGGTCTTCGACGAGTACCGCATCTTCATCCCCGGCGACGAGCTGCTCGTGCTCCGCCTGCGGGGCGTCGACGTGGCCGTCATCGTCTGCGAAGACCTCTGGCGCGACGGCGGACCCGTCGGTCGCGTGCTCGAGGCCGATGCGGGTCTGCTCGTGGTCATCAACGCCTCGCCGTTTGAGCGCGACAAAGACGAGGTGCGCCTGCCACTCGTCACCCGTCGCGCAACCGAGACCGACACCGTCGTGGCCTACGTCAACATCGTTGGCGGGCAAGACGACCTTGTGTTCGACGGCGACAGCGTCGTGGTCGACGGCCACGGCACGATTCTCGCTCGGGCTCCACAGTTCGTCGAACACGTGCTGATCGTCGACGTGGATGCGGCCGAGCACACCGAGGCAGAGCTGCCGCCGAACGTGCGGCGCGTCGAGCTCGAGGTCGAGGCTTCTGTGAGCGAGCATCCGGTGCCTCGCGATGTGGCGGAGTTGCCAGACGACCGCGAGCAGCTCTGGAACGCGCTCGTCACGGGCACGCGCGACTACGTGTGCAAGAACGGTTTTCGCAGCGTCACGCTCGGGCTCTCAGGCGGCATCGACTCGGCCGTCTGCGCGGCCATCGCGGCCGACGCCGTGGGGCCGGAGAACGTTTACGGCGTCTCGATGCCCTCGCGCTACAGCTCAGACCACTCTCGCAGCGACGCCGACGACCTGGCCGACCGGATCGGCCTGAACTACTCGGTCGAACCCATCGCCGATCTCGTGCATCCCGTCGAGACGCAGTTGAAGCTCACGGGAGTCGCTGCCGAGAACCTGCAGGCGCGCGTGAGGGCGATCATCCTCATGGGGCTGTCGAACATGCACGGCCACCTTGTGCTCACGACAGGCAACAAGACCGAGCTCGCGGTGGGCTACTCGACGATCTACGGCGATTCGGTCGGCGGGTTCGCTCCGATCAAGGACGTGCCGAAGCTGCTCGTCTGGGAGCTCGCGCGGTGGCGCAACAATGCCGCGGTCGCGCGCGGCGAGACTCCCCCGATTCCGCGGGGGTCGATCGAGAAGCCGCCTAGCGCAGAACTGCGTCCCGACCAGACCGATCAAGACACCCTGCCGCCCTACGAGGCGCTCGACGCGATCATCGACGCCTATGTGACGCGCGCGCTCGGGCACGACGATGTCGTGGCCCTCGGGTTCGACCGAGAACTCGTCGACTTCGTGACGGGGCTCGTCGACCGCTCGGAGTGGAAGCGCCGGCAGGGCGCCATCGGCCCCAAGATCTCGGGCATGGCGTTCGGCCGCGACCGGCGGCTGCCCATCACCTATCGTCCGACTGAGTAACTCTCCGTCTAGGGTTGTGGCCATGGCTGAGCAAGCACCGAAGCGCGTTCGTACCCGTCACTTCGCGAGGGCGAAAGAGCAGGGCATCAAGATCACCGGGCTCACGTCGTATGACGTACTCACCGCCCAGATCTTCGACGAAGCCGGCATCGACTTCTTGCTCGTCGGTGACTCGGCCGGCAACACCGTGCTCGGCTACGAGACCACGCTGCCCGTGACAATCGACGACCTCATTCCCCTCACGCGCGGTGTCGTCAGCGGCGTCAAGCGCGCGCTCGTCGTCGCCGACATGCCCTTCGGCTCGTATGAAACGGGGTCTGAAGAGGCCCTGCACACAGCGTTTCGGTTCATGAAAGAGACGGGGGCGCACGCCGTGAAGCTCGAAGGTGGGGTGCGGTCGGCTAAGCAGATTCGGCGCATCGTGTCGGCGGGCATCCCGGTCATGGCGCACATCGGGTTCACGCCGCAGAGCGAGCACGGGCTCGGCGGCCACGTCATCCAGGGTCGCGGCGAGGCGGCCGAGCAGTTGCTCGCCGACGCGCACGCGGTCGAAGAGGCTGGCGCGTTCGCGGTTGTTCTCGAGATGATTCCCGCCGAGGTCGCACAGCGCATTACGGCCGAGCTGAGCATCCCGACGATCAGCGTCGGCGGCGGCCCGCACTGCGATGGTCAGCTCGTCGTCTGGACCGACTGGGCCGGGCTGACTGGCGGCCGCATTCCGAAGTTCGTCAAGCAGTACGCCAACCTGCGCCAAGTGCTGACGGATGCTGCGCTCGCCTACAAGGCCGACGTCGAGTCAGGCGCCTACCCCGACGAAGACCACAGCTACAGCGATGCGACC
>JBBQKE010000125.1:0-5301 GCA_038326585.1 Actinomycetales bacterium
AGTAGTGCAAGCACCGCCTTTCCTGCCGTGGGTCATTACTGGTGCCTTCATCATCATTGGCCTCGTCGCACTGTTCTCTCCCCGGTCGCCGCTGAAGTTCAACGCCGCTCTGCATCGAGCCGCGGGTCAGGTCAAGAACGAGCAACGGGCGATGGCTGAGTCGCAAGTGCTCCAGTGGCGAGTCGGCGGGGGTGTGCTTCTCTTCTTCGGCCTGTTCATGGTCTTTTACCTCATCGTCCAGCCACTACTGACACCTGACGCCTAGCGCGAGGTGCTCCGAGACAGCGACCAGCCGCCGCTGAGCCTCCCGCGCCCATCTCCACAATTCAGGAGACGTCTGCGTCAGGTGCGGCATCGGGATGCTCCACCGGCGTGTCGCGGCCGACAGAGTTGCGCCACTCCTGAGTTGTGGAGATCAGGCCTTCAGACGCGGCTCGGTGGGGTGTCACTCACACCGGCAGTTCGACATGACACGCCGGGCGGAGCGGGCGACACGCCGCGGTTCTCGACAGAACACCGGGTCTAGCGGACAGTCGAACAGCCCTCAGCCGGCACCAGGGCCGGGCCCCTCGGCCGGCGGCTCATCGTCGCGCTTGCGCAGATAGCGCTCGAACTCTTGCGCGATCGCTTCTCCGCTCGCCTCGGGTGCTTCGACCGCGTCGCGGGCGCGCTCGAGCTGGTCGATGTACGAGCGCATCTCATCGTCGTCATTGGCGAGGGCGTCTATGCCCTCCTCCCACTCGCGAGCCTCCTCGAGCAGATCGCCGCGGGGGATCACGACGTCGACGAGCTCCTCCAGCTTGTCGAGCAAGGCGAGCGTCGCCTTGGGCGAAGGCGCGTTGTGCACGTAGTGGGGCACGGATGCCCACAGCGACACGGTCGGAATCCCCGCCTCCTCGGCCATCGCCGCGATCACGCTGAGAATGCCGACGGGCCCTTCATAGGTGCTGCGCTCGACGCCGAGCTCGTCGCGCACGTCGGGGTTCTCGCTCGAGCTGTAGATCGAGATCGGTCGCGTGTGCGGAACGTCGGCGAGCAGGGCACCGAGCATGATCACTCCGGTGATGTCGGCCGTGAGCGCTTGATCGATGGTCTCGGTGGCGAAGGTCTTCCAGCCGCGCGACGGCTCGGTGCCGAGCAGCAGGTAGATGTTCTCGTGGTTGGTGCCGCTGACACCGATCGGGTCGTCGCTGGCTGCTCGTTCGCGCGGCAGTCCGTCGTCGCCGGCGGGGCCGTACAGGGTCACACCGGGCCAGCGCAGGCGTCGCTTGCCGTCGTCGTCGAAGTCGACCTGCGGCCGGTTGAGCTGAAAGTCGTAGTAGTCCTCGGGGTCGATGTCGGCGAGTGGCACGACGTCGAGCACCTCTTTCAGTGCGCGCACCGCGCCGCTCGCGGCTTCGCCCGCGTCGTTCCAGCCCTCGAACGCGACGACGAGCAGTCGCCCGCTGCGGAACAGATCGCTCTGCGTCACCGATGCACCTCTCTGAGCCCCGACCGATGCCGAGGGGTCGCCCCAGGATAGAACGCAACTAGACTCGTGCGTCGTGACTGCAGTGACCCCCGCCGCCGTTCTCTGGGACATGGACGGCACCATCGTCGACACCGAGCCCTACTGGATGCGCGCCGAACACGAGCTGGTCGCCGAGCACGGCGGCACCTGGAGCGAGGCCCAGGGCATGCAGCTGGTGGGCTCGGGCCTCGTGCAATCCGCTCGCATTCTGCAGCAGGCGGGCGTCGCACTCGAGGTCGACGAGATCATCAACACCCTCACCGATCGCGTCATGGTGCAGATCGAGCAGGGCGTGCCCTGGCGGCCGGGAGCGCGCGAGCTGATCGCCGAGCTGCGTGCGGCGGGTATCCCGATCGCGCTCGTGACGATGTCGATCCGTCGCATGGCGCTGCAGGTCGCCGCCGCCATCGGCGATGACGTCTTCGGAGCAGTCATCGCGGGCGACGATGTCGAAAACCCCAAGCCGCACCCCGAGCCCTATCTGCGGGCCGCCGAGCGCCTGGGCGTGCCCATTCACGACTGCGTCGCGATCGAAGACAGCGAGTTCGGACTCGTCTCAGCGGTCGCCTCGGGCGCCGCCACGATCGGCGTGCCCCTGCACCTCACTCTGCACGAGGCGCCGACGCATGAGCTGTGGCCCACGCTCGAGGGCGTCGGCGTTGCCGACCTCAGCGCGGCGCTCGAGCGCCACCACCACCGCGCCACCGAGGCCGAGTCATGACCGCACGCCGTCAGAGCGGCCCGTTCGTCGAGGGCGACCAGGTGCAATTGACCGACCCGAAGGGGCGACTCAACACCGTCACGCTCGAGACGGGCAACGCCTTTCACAGCCACCGCGGAGTGCTGCAGCACGAGGCGCTCATCGGCCTGCCCGACGGCAGCGTCGTCGAGAACTCGCAGGGCGTGGCCTACCTCGCGCTGCGCCCGCTGCTCACCGACTTCGTCATGTCGATGCCGCGCGGTGCCGCGATCATCTATCCGAAAGACGCCGCTCAGATTCTCGCGCAGGCCGACATCTTTCCCGGCGCGCGCATCGTCGAGGCCGGTGTCGGCTCGGGCGCGCTGAGCATGTGGCTGCTGCGCGCCATCGGCGAGCGGGGTCACTTGTTCTCGTTCGAGCGGCGCGAGGAATTCGCGCAGATCGCCGAGGCCAATGTGAGCGCTTTCGTGGGCGCCCGCCCCGAGAACTGGACGATCACGATGGGCGACCTGCAGGATGCACTGCCGCAGGTCGTGCCAGCGGGCACCGCCGATCGCGCTGTGCTCGACATGCTCGCGCCCTGGGAGTGCCTCGACGCGGTCGCCGAGGCGCTCACGCCCGGGGGAGTGGCGCTCGTCTACGTCGCCACGGCCACGCAGCTGTCGCGGGTGGCGGAGGCCATCCGTCACACCGAAATGTTCACCGAACCCGTCTCGACCGAGACGATGGTGCGCGGCTGGAATGTCGACGGCCTGTCGGTGCGTCCTGACCACCGAATGGTGGCGCACACGGGGTTCCTGCTCACTGCGCGCCTCTTGGCGCCCGGTGCGGGGCGCTTCGTCAAGGCCAAGCGCGGCTCGAAGACCGAGCACGGTGACGAGGATGTCGAGCTCTGGACTCCCGGAGCCGTCGGCGATCGCCAGGCGAGCGACAAGCGCCTGCGCAAGGCGGCTCGCGAGGCCCAGGCGCTCGCGGAGAAGTCGGCACGTCGCCCGATAGAGTGACAGGTGTGACTGCGACCACCCGGCGCTCTGCGCGCACAGCCTCAGCCCTTGTTCTCACCGGCGCCCTCGTCGGGTCGCTCGTGGCGTGCTCGAGCCCCTTCACTTCTGACGCCTGCGTGCCCGTTGTGCCTGAAGGTGACTCCGCGTCACTCGTGACGGCGAGTGGGGCGTTCGGCACGCCGCCCCGCGTCGACTTTCCGACCCCCCTGCGCTCTGAGACGGCGCAGAGCGCCGTGATCGACGCCGGTGAGGGCGACCAGATCACGGCAGGCCAGATCGTCGACTTCCAGGTCAGTTTGTTCGATGGTGTCTCTGGTGAACTGATCACTCAGAGCGCCTACGACGACGAGCAGGCGCCTCTTCGTCGCGCGGCAGGGGCTGAGATCGACTTGCTTGCCGAGTCGTTGCCGTGCGCGACCGTCGGCTCACGCCTTGCTGTCACCGGCACCATCGAAGACGTCTTCGGTGCTGACGCGCTCGATGCGTCACTCGGGCTCGGCAACACCGACCCTGTCGTGCTGGTTTTCGATGTCGAGGCTGCGTACCTCGGCCGTGCGACCGGTACGCCCCAGCTCGGCGCGGCGGGAATCCCCGCGGTCGTGACCACGCCCGACGGCATTCCTGGCGTCACCATTCCCGACGAAGCACCGTCGACCGAGCTTCGGGCTCATACACTCGTGCTCGGCGACGGCACCCCCCTCGCCGAAGGCGACCGCGCCGTGCTGCACTACACGGGACTGCTGTGGAGTTCGAAAACAATCTTCGATTCGAGCTGGGACCGCGACGCTCCCGTCACGTTCACGATCGCCAGCTTCGAAGACGACCCGAACGGCGTTGTTCCCGGCCTCGCTGCCGGGCTCATCGGCAAGACGGTCGGCTCACAGGTCATCGTCGTGATTCCACCCGAGTTGGGCTACCCCGAGGGCCAGTCACCGGCCACGATCCCCGCAGGCTCGACGATGGTCTTCGTCGTCGACATTCTCGGGATCGAGGGCTAGAGCGCCCCGTGGTCAGTTCGGCGCGCAAGGTTCCGGTCGAAGAGCGGCTCTTCAGCCTTGTGCTGGCGCTTCTGGCGACCGAGCAAGGCCTGACCAAGGCCGACATCTTGTCGACGGTGACGGGCTATGCGGCGCGCTACGAGCAGGGCGGCGATCGCGCGAGCCTCGAGAGGCAGTTTGAGCGCGACAAAGAAGATCTGCGTGACCTTGGTGTGCCGCTCGAAACGGTCGATGAGCGTGGCGCTGAGGGCGACACCAAGCTGCAGCGCTACCGCATTCCACCGTCTCGCTACCAGTTGCCTGACGACCTGGAATTCTCGGCCGAGGAATACGCGCTGCTGACCCTCGCCGCCCAGGTCTGGCGCGAGGGGTCGCTCTCGACCGACTCCCGGCGCGCACTGACGAAGCTGCAATCGTTGGGCTTGCGCATCGACGACGACGTCATCGGGTTCGCCCCGACGATCCGCACTCGCGATGCTGCGCACGAGCCGCTCAGCGCCGCAATCGATCGCGGGCAGCAGGTCTCATTCGATTACCTGAAGCCCGGCCTGCCTGCGGCCGAAACCCGCACGGTCTCGCCCCTCGCCCTCGTCTATCACGAGGGTCGCTGGCACCTGCATGCTTATGACGACCGCGTGGATGCTGCGCGCACCTTCCTGCTTCGCCGCATCGTGACCGCCGTCGAGCTGACGGGTTCACCGGCCAGCCGTCGGCCCAGCGCCGACGAGCCCGTGCATGTTCTGGCCGAGCTCGAGGAGCTCTGGCAGTCGACCGTTGCGACGGTCGCCGCCCGCTCGGGCAGCGAGGCCGAGGTCGTCCTGCGCAACCGGCTCGGCACCACCGAGCTCGACGACGCGCTGCTCATCCATTCGACCGATCTCGACATCCTCGCCGACGAGCTCGCAGCTTTCGGAGCCGATGTGCGCGTGCTCGAACCCGGCACGCTGCGCGACGCCGTGCGTGCGCGCTGGCAGAACGTGGTGCAGGCCCATGGCTGAGCGCGCCGCGCCGCCGCGCGCCACCGAGAAGCTCACGTTCTTGCTGTCTCTCGTGCCCTACCTGATCGATCAGGTTCGCGTGACGGTGAGC
>JBBQKE010000126.1:0-5294 GCA_038326585.1 Actinomycetales bacterium
GCTCCGGAGGTCGAGCCCCCGATAGCTGCGGGGCATGCCGGGGGCGCGGGTGCGGCCGGCGGCGGGGCGGGTGCCGAGGGGCTCGGCGCCGGCGGGGCAGGGGCGCTCGGCGAAGGCCGCGCAGCGGTGCCGCCCGTTGCACCGCCCCCCGTGGCGGGGGTGTCGTCAGATGACGTGTCGGTCGAACGGGAGTCACCCTCGGTGTCGCCCGTCGTCGAGTCACCGGTGCTGCCGTCGACGTTGTCGTCTGCAGAGTCGACACTCGCCCGTGACTGCGCGTCGGCGATCAAGCTGTCGATCGTTGCGTCGTCACGGTCGCGGGTGTCGGCAGACGTCGACGTCGTGGCGTCGTCAGGCGAGTTCTGGAGAAAGTCGACGAGGGACGTGCCCTGAGCGCTCAAGAAAGGCAGGCTGACGAGCATGACGGTGGTCAATGCCGTGCCGGTGAAGACAGAACGCATCATGGTAGCTCTCCCCCCAATGTCGAGCGAGCTCGCGGCCCCCCGGCCGCATTTTTGACGGTATGCCCGGGGGCACGTGTCCGCCTAATGACGGCTCACGGCGGCGGTCGAAAAGCGAATAGTTGACCCGCAAACGGGGGGCGCGGCTCGTCTCGACCGAGGGCTGAAGGGTCGCGATCGCACGGAACGGTACTACAGAGCCGACTGCGGGACTCGAACCCGCAACCGCCCGATTACAAGTCGGGTGCGCTACCAATTGCGCCAAGTCGGCCTGGCCCGATGCGGGCCGCGGGGCATGACGCCCCGTGTCAGGGTACCGCCGCTACGGACTCGGCGTCGGGGTGGGCGAGGGGGTCGGGTTGGTCGAGAACTCGTCTCCCGCCGCCTGCAGCACGAACTGCGCGAATTCGCTCTGCTCGAAGGGGTAACGGTATTCGAAGACCTGGCCGTTCACGAGCACGGTCGGCGTGCCGGGAATCGCGTCAACCTCAGCGTCACGGATCGCGAGCGGTCCGGTCACAGCGCGATCCGTTGCCGCCTGCACCCACGAGCGGAAGGTGCGGTCAGTGATGCACTGCTCGAGCAGCGGCGAGGTCGCTCCCGCTGACTCGATCACGTCGAGCAGCTCGGCGTCGTCGAGACCGGGAGAGCCTTCTTCGGGCTGGGCCTCGAAGAGGGCTTCATTGACATCGAAGAACGCGTTCGGGTCGTAGTTGGCAACGCACGCGGCGGCGTTCGCCGAACGCAGTGAGTATTGAGTGCCCGCCGACATGTTCGTCAGGATCGCGATCGGGCGATACTCGACCGTTGCGGCTCCTGACTCGACGAGGGTGCGGATCAGGTCACTGTTCTCTGCTTCGAACTCTGCGCAGATCGGGCACAGGTAATCGATGAAGATCTGGATGTCGACGACACCGGGAGCGTTGGCCTCCGAGGTGATCGGCCGGTCATCCGGGGCAAGCGCCGGTGTCGGCACCGCAACGAGCCCCTGGCCGATGCGAATGCCGTCGCTGGCCATGTTGCGGGGGCCGGGCCCCTCAGGACGCACAGAGTTGACGAGCACGAGTGCAATCACGGCGATGATGGCGACCGCAGCCAGTGCCACGCCGCCCTGCAACAGCACCCGCGTGCGAAGCTCTTTTCTCTGCTGCTGCTGGCGCAGCTGACGCGCCTTCTCACGCGCCTCCGCGCGCCGCTCATTCTTCGACGGGCGTTCGCTCGCCGACCAGTTGTCGCTCATGAAACCCCATTCAGACGGGTGCAGTTTCGGCCCGACACGATCAAGGGCGCCCGAAGCGCCCCGCTGAATCTTACCCGCTGGTCGTCTGAGCGAGTGTCGGGCGGGTCGCGGGCGACCCTGATCAGGCTTGTCAGTCGGCACGAAGCGCCGCGCAGTGGCATACTGACACCGGATGCTCGATGATGCGCATCCTGCCTTTCGGCACTATCCATTCACGAAGGATCGTCCGGCACGTACCTGCCGGTGAAGGAGAAGATCACTATGGCAACTGTCACATTCGACAAGGCCACCCGCCTCTACCCGGGCTCTACTATCCCCGCAGTTGACTCGCTCGACCTGCACGTGGGCGACGGAGAGTTCCTCGTTCTCGTCGGCCCCTCGGGCTGCGGCAAGTCGACCTCGTTGCGCATGCTCGCGGGCCTCGAAGAGGTGAACGCCGGCGACATCTTCATCGGCGAGCGCAACGTCACCGACGTTCCGCCGAAAGACCGCGACATCGCGATGGTGTTCCAGAACTACGCGCTGTACCCGCACATGACGGTCGCCGAGAACATGGGCTTCGCGCTCAAGATCGCTGGCATCAACAAAGACGAGCGCGCGACTCGCGTTCTCGAGGCAGCCAAGCTGCTCGACCTCGAGCCCTATCTCGACCGCAAGCCGAAGGCGCTCTCGGGCGGCCAGCGTCAGCGCGTCGCCATGGGTCGCGCCATCGTGCGTCAGCCGCAGGTGTTCCTCATGGACGAGCCGCTGTCGAACCTCGACGCGAAGCTGCGCGTGCAAACGCGCACGCAGATCGCCTCGTTGCAGCGTCGACTCGGCGTCACGACCGTCTACGTCACGCACGACCAGACCGAGGCGCTCACCATGGGCGACCGCATCTGCGTGCTGAAAGATGGTGTGCTGCAGCAGGTCGGCACACCGAGCGACCTCTATGAGACGCCGAACAACGTCTTCGTTGCCGGCTTCATCGGCTCACCCGCCATGAACCTGTTCCCGGCCAACGTTGTCGATGGCGGCGTGCGGTTCGGCTCGGCGATCGCGCCGGTCGAGCGCGATGTGCTGTCGTCGACGAGCGAGAAGACCGTCACGGTCGGTGTGCGACCCGAAGACTTGGTCATCAACACCAAGGGTGAGGGCCTCTCGGTCGAGATCGACCTCGTTGAAGAGCTCGGCGCCGACGGCTACCTCTACGGCCACATCGATGTTGAGGGACAGCGCGTCGATATCGTCGCGCGCGTCGACGGTCGTTCGCACCCGCACAGTGGCGAGACGGTGTACCTCACGCCCGAGCCGAAGCACGTCCACGTCTTCGACACGGCGTCAGGCCTGCGCCTCAACAAGGAGCCCATCTCCAGCTGATCGTTCGATCAGTCAGAGTTTCTGCCGACGAGGGCGGGTGTGCCGTGAGGCCCCCGCCCTCGTCGCATGACCACCCCGCTCACCCCGCCTCGCGGCCCCTCGACAGGAGCATCGACTCATGAGCGCCTCGCTGAACATCACCTCAGCGGTCACCGACACCGCACTGCTCGATCTTCCGTGGCAGTTGCCGCTCGAACTGTGGCCCGATGACGCCATCGCCTCGCTGCCCAAGGGCATCTCGCGACACCTCGTGCGCTTCGTGCACATGAGCGACTACGTCGTCGCCGTGAAAGAGACCACCGAAGAGATGGCCCGCCGCGAGTACGAGATGCTGCGCACCCTGCAGCGCCTCGACATTCCGTGCGTCGAGCCGGTCGCGGTCATCACCGGGCGGGTCAGCGCCGAGGGTGAAGAGCTCCTGCCCGTTCTCGTGACCCGCCACCTGCGGTTCTCGCTGCCCTACCGTGCGCTCTACTCACAGACTCTGCGCCCCGAGACGGCGACGCGCCTCGTGGATGCTCTCGCGCTGCTGCTCGTGCGCCTGCACATCATCGGCTTCTTCTGGGGCGACGTCTCGCTCTCGAACACGCTCTTCCGTCGTGACGCCGGAGCCTTCGCCGCCTACCTCGTCGACGCCGAGACGGGGCAGCTCTACGAGGGTGGCCTCTCGAACGGGCAACGCGAGAACGACCTCGAGATCGCGCGCGTGAACATTGCCGGCGAGCTGCTCGACCTCGAGGCCGGCGGTCGACTCGACGAGAGCGTCGACGCAATAGAGACGAGCAACGGCATCATCGAGTCGTACCGCACGCTGTGGAAAGAGCTCACCGGCTGGGAGTCGTTCGACCACTCAGAACGGTGGCGCATCAACCAGCGCGTCGAGCGACTCAACGCGCTCGGGTTCGACATCGAAGAGCTCGCGATCACGACCGACGGCGCGAGCACCGAAGTGCGCATCCGCCCGAAGGTCGTCGACGCCGGGCACCACACGCGCCGACTCATCCGGCTTACCGGCATCGATGCGGGTGAAAATCAGGCCCGCCGCTTGCTCAACGATCTCGACGCCTATGCGGCATCCATCTATCCCGACAAAGAGATGGATGAGGAGGAGGTCGCCCACGAGTGGCTCGCTCGCGTCTTCGAGCCGGTCGTGCGCGCGATTCCGAAAGACCTGCGCGGCAAGCTCGAGACCCCTGAGATGTTCCACCAGCTGCTCGAGCACCGCTGGTACCTCTCGCAGAACGAGTCGCGGTCGATCCCTCTCGCTGAAGCCCTGAGCTCGTACATCGATACGGTGCTGCGGCACCGACGCGACGAGGCGACCGTCATCGCTCCGCCCACCGAGACCATCGGTCTGCCGCCGCTCGATACGAGCGAGATCGAGATCGTCGAGGGCGACGACGAGCCGACGGGCACCTGGCGCGACAAGGTCTGAGGCCGAGTGCGGGCGCCCCTCGAGGGACGCCCGCCACCCGACTACAGGTTCTTGACCGCCGTCAGCACCTTGGTGAGCGAGTCTTTGGCGTCGCCGAACAGCAGCGTCGTCTGCGGCTCATAGAGCAAGTCGTTCTCGATGCCGGCGAAGCCCGGGCGCATCGATCGCTTGAGAAAGACGACCTGGCGGGCGGCAGCGACATCGAGAATCGGCATGCCATAGATGGGCGAGCCGGGGCTCGTCTTCGCGGCGGGATTCACGACATCGTTCGCCCCCACGACGAGGGCGACATCGGCGTTCTTGAACTGCGGGTTGACCTCGTCCATCTCGGCGAGCACCTCGTAGGGCACGTTGGCCTCGGCGAGCAGCACGTTCATGTGCCCGGGCATGCGACCGGCGACGGGGTGGATGCCGAACACGACCTCGATGCCCTTCGACTCGAGCGTCGTCGCGAGCTCAGCCATGGTGTGCTGAGCCTGAGCGACAGCGAGCCCGTAGCCCGGCACGACGATGACGCGTTGCGCGTAGCCGAGAAGAATCGCGACGTCTTCAGCGCTCGACGATCGCACGGGACGGTCGCTCATGGCCGTCGAGCCCGCGGTCGATCCGCCACGGAAGGCGCCGAACAGTGTGCCGGTGACGCTGCGACCCATGGCCTTCGCCATCTCACGGGTCAGAATCGAGCCGGATGCTCCCACGAGGGTGCCCGCCACGAGCAGCAGCGTGTTGCTGAGCACGAGGCCCGAGGCGGCCACGGCGAGCCCCGTGCCAGCGTTGAGCAGCGAGATGACGATGGGCA
>JBBQKE010000127.1:0-5253 GCA_038326585.1 Actinomycetales bacterium
GATCTCGCCGGCTGTCGGTAGCCGCTCGATGTAGCGCTGGAAGTACCACTGGCCCCGCTCTCGCTCCGTCGGCTGAGGGAGCGCGACGATGCGCGCGTGCCGCGGGTTGAGGTACTGCATGACGCGCTTGATGGCGCCACCCTTGCCGGCAGCATCGCGCCCTTCGAAGACGACGAGCACGCGGCGGTCGGTCGCGATGACCCACTGCTGCATCTCGACGAGCTCGATCTGCAGGCGCTTGAGCTCGGCCTCGTAGAGCTTCTTCGGCACCCGCTTCGGGGTTTTGCCGGTCTTCTTCTTCGCCATCGGCCATCCTTGCGTTGCCGTCACCCTACGCCTTCGAGTTTCTGAGCGGGAGGGGTTGACCAATACCCTAGGGGGGTATACCGTAGCGCCCATGAACGAGCAGACGACGCACGACGATCACCACACCGTTCGCGGCGACCACGGCCACCACGCCGACCAGGCCGGCGAAGGCGGCCACGACGCGCATGGCTCGCAGGGCGGGCATGGAGCTCACGGCGGTCATGGCGACCACGTCGCCCAGTTTCGGCGACTGTTTTGGTGGAACCTGATCATTGCCGTCCCGGTGATCGCGTTCAGCCCGATGTTCGGCATGCTGCTGGGTTACGAGCTGCCGGGCATCCCCGGAATCGCCTTCATCGCGCCCGTGCTCGGTACCGTGATGTACCTGTGGGGCGGCCGACCGTTCTTGACCGGTGCCGTCGACGAACTGAAGGCTCGACGCCCGGGCATGATGCTGCTCATCGGGCTCGCCATCACGACGGCGTTCATCGCGAGCATGGGGGCGAGCCTCGGTCTGCTGCCGCACGAGCTCGAGTTCTGGTGGGAGCTCGCGCTTCTCATCGTCATCATGCTGCTCGGCCACTGGATCGAGATGCGCTCGCTCGCCCAGACCACAAGCGCCCTCGACTCGCTCGCCGCCCTGCTGCCCGACGAAGCTGAGCGCGTGACCGCCGACGGTGTCGAGACGGTCAACCCTGCCGATCTGCTGGTGGGAGATGTCATCGTCGTGCGCCCCGGTGCCCGGGTGCCGGCCGACGGAACGATCAGCGAGGGCTCGGCCGCATTCGACGAGTCGATGATCACGGGCGAATCGCGCACCGTGCGCCGCGAGCCCGGCGACTCGGTGGTGGCCGGAACGGTGGCCACCGACTCGGGCGTGCGCGTGACGATCACGGCGATCGGTGACGACACCGCCCTCGCAGGTATTCGCCGCATGGTCGCCGAGGCGCAGGCCTCGTCGTCGCGTGCGCAGCGCCTCGCCGACACCGCGGCGGGCTGGCTGTTCTGGTTCGCGCTCGGCGCCGCGGCAATCACCGCGATCGCCTGGTTCTCTCTTGGCATGCCCGGCGATGCGATCGTGCGCACGATCACGGTGCTGGTCATCGCGTGCCCGCACGCGCTCGGCCTCGCGATTCCGCTTGTCGTATCGATAGCGACCGAGCGCGCGGCCCGCGGCGGCGTGCTCATCAAAGACCGGCTGGCCCTCGAGCGCATGCGCTCGGTGACCGCGGTGTTGTTCGACAAGACCGGCACACTCACGATGGGTGCCCCGACCGTGACCTCGATCGAGAACACCGGGTCGCACACTGACGACGAGCTGCTCGCACTCGCCGCTGCTGCCGAGACCGACAGCGAGCACCCGCTCGCGCGGGCGATCGTGCGGGCGGCCGCGAAACGCGAGCTCAGCATCCCGAAAGCCACCGACTTCACGTCGAGCCCCGCCGAGGGTGTCACGGCGCGTGTTGACGGCCGTACCGTGAGCGTCGGCGGGCCGGGCATGCTCGCGCGCACCGGGGCCAGCGAGCTCGACGTGGTCGAGTCGTGGCGCGAGCACGGGTCGATCATCCTGCACGTGCTTGTTGATGACGAGGTGGTCGGCGCCCTCGCGCTCGACGACGAGGTGCGCCTCGAATCGCGCCAGGCGGTGGATGCCCTGCGCGAGCTCGACATCACCGTCGTCATGATCACCGGTGACGCAGAAGCGGTGGCGAACTCGGTCGCTGCCGACCTCGGCATCGACCGCGTCTTCGCCGGGGTGCGCCCGGAAGACAAGGCCGCGAAGGTCGCAGAACTGCAGGCCGAGGGGCTCGTCGTGGCGATGGTGGGCGATGGCGTGAACGATGCGCCGGCGCTCGCCGCGGCCGACGTGGGCATCGCGATCGGTGCGGGCACCGACGTGGCGATCGGCTCGGCTGGCGTCATTCTTGCGAGCGACGACCCGCGGTCGGTGCTCTCGGTATTCACGCTCTCGCGTGCGAGCTACCGCAAGATGAAGCAGAACCTCTGGTGGGCAGCCGGCTACAACCTCATCTCGGTGCCGCTCGCCGCGGGTGTGCTCGCGCCCATCGGCTTCATTCTGCCGATGTCGATCGGTGCGCTGCTGATGTCGGCCTCCACCGTGGTGGTGGCCCTCAACGCGCAGCTTCTGCGTCGGCTCGATCTGCGGCCTGAGCTGGTCGGCACGTCGGAGCGCTAGAGCCCGTAGCTGCGCGTTGGGTCGGCGAGAAAGTGCCAGCCGATCCACCACCACGTGGCGACCACCGCGATGCGCACGGTGCGGTCGTGCATTGCTGCGGCGATCGTGTCGGCGAGCGGTTCAAGTCGGCCGATTCCGCGACGGGCTGCGATGTCGATCGCGATCGCGGCGACGACCACCGCGATGTATCCCGCGATCGTGATGGCCCGCGTGAGCTCAACATCGATCACCACGTCGATCATGAGACGGCCGCCGCTCGGGTCACTGGTCGTCGAGCAACGGCGGCGGTGACGAGCCAGACCCCACCGACGAGCCATGCGGCGGTCAGCAGCGCGCGGCTCAGATCGAACTCGACGGCGGGCTCGAGCAAGAGCGACACCGTCGGAAATCCGATCCATCCGCGGGGGATGGCCACCGAGAGAATGTAGGCGAGGGCTTCCCAGAGGGCGAGCGTAATGCCGACACTCGCCCACGCGACCTTCGATCGACGACGTGACTCTGGCGGTCTGGCGTGCGTGTCGGATGCGCGGTTCCACACCAGTGCGACGGCGCCGAGCCCCAGCCCCGCGGTGAGGGTGATGCTGACCGGGCCAGTGCGCGGCGCGACCACGATCACCAGCAGGGCGGCGAGAGCGACAGCCACGACAATCGCAAGGCGACGTGAGCCGTCGAGATGCGTCCGGGGGGCGAGACGCGCGGGTGAAGCGGCCCGGCGCAGGCGCACAGCACGCTCGACGACGAGCACGACGGCGACGACGGCGAAGATCAGACCGTCGATCGGAGCGCCGCGCCACAACTGGAACACCGCCATGATGGTCAGCGCGATGACCCAGAGGAGCGCGCTCGGTGACCAGCTGCGCACTGCCGCGGGGGGCAGCTCTCTCGTGAGGGTCATCCGCTCACTGTAGGTGCGCGACCTATGACTGTGTTTCACAGCGATTCGCCTGCGCTCTGTGGTCGCACTCAGACGGCGCGCTTACTCTGCGATCATGATGACGCTGACGGATGTCCCGCTCACGATGCTCGACGGTCGCGAGACGACCTTTGCCGAGTTCGCCGACCAGGTCGTGCTCGTCGTGAACGTGGCTTCGCGGTGCGGGCTCGCGCCGCAGTACGAGCAGCTCGAGAAGCTGCAGAAGACCTACGGCGACCGTGGTTTCACCGTTCTGGGCGTGCCCTCCAACCAGTTCTTGCAAGAGCTGTCGAGCGAGGAGAAGATCGCCGAGTACTGCAGCAGGACCTGGGGCGTCACTTTTCCGATGACCGAGAAGACCAAGGTCAACGGTAAAAAGCGGCACCCGCTCTACGCGCAACTCGTCGAGACGCCGGATGCGGGCGGCAAGGCCGGCCCCATCGTGTGGAACTTCGAGAAATTCGTCATGTTGCCGACCGGCGAGGTGTATCGGTTCCGATCGCCCGTGCCACCGGACGCGCGGGCGATCGTGGCGCTCATCGAGGCGAATCTGCCGCGCTGAGTCTTCGCGCCGCTATCGCGCGACCGCGACCATACCTGGCCATGACCGAAAACACCAGGGGCTGACGCTGTCTGCTCTCTCGTGGCCTACTGGTCACGCGCCCATTTCGGGGCGCCCGACGATCTGAGTCGGCGCCAGCCTGGTGGTGTCGCGGAGGGAATTGAGCATGACGAACTACGCACCCACCACCACAACCCCTGAGTCGACGCCGTCAGGCGCCGACACGCCGCGCGTCGCGGATGCCGCCCGTGACGTGGCTGGCTCGGTCTCGCACGAGGCCGGAACTGTCGTGCACGCTACGGCCACGCAGGCCAAGAAGTTCGCATCGCAGGTCGGTGACGAACTGCAAGAGCAGGCGAGCACGCAGCAGCACCGCGTCGCCGAGGGCATACGCTCGGTCGGGTCTGAGTTGTCAACCATGTCGAATGCGTCCGAGTCGAACGGCATGGCAAGTGGCATTGTGTCGAGCATTGGCGAGCGAGCTGACGGCGTGGCGAACTGGCTTGACAGCCGCGAGCCAGCCGACCTGCTGCACGAGGTTGCCGATTTTGCTCGAGCGCGGCCGGTGGTCTTTATCGGCCTTGCCGCCGTCGTCGGAATTCTCGCCGGGCGCCTCACGCGATCGCTGGCGTCAGACGACGATCAGGCTTCGACGCCTGAGAGCCGATCGTGAGCAACCGCTTCTCGTCGCCCACCGAGACGGCTCCCGGCTCGACCCGTTCGTTCGGCGACTTGTTCGGCGACGTGGTGAGCGGCTTCTCGACGCTGCTGCGCCAAGAAGTCGCGCTTGCGAAGGCCGAGCTCGCCGAGTCGGCGAAGCACGCGAAGGTGGGCGCAGGCCTGCTCGGCGGCGCCGGCTATGCCGCGCTCATGACGGTCTTCTTTCTCTCGGTAGCGCTCATGTGGGCGATCGCCGATGGGCTAGAGAGCATCCCGGGCGGAGCCATGATCGTCGCTCTGCTGTGGGCGGTCGTCGCCGTCGTGCTCGGCCTGATCGGCAAAAACAAGTTGGCCGAGGTTGAGGGCATGCCCCGCACGGTCGACAGCATCAAGAAGCTTCCCGAAACCGTGACCAGAAACGAGGACCACTGATGAGCACCACTGAAGCAGACCGAATCCGCGCCGACATCGACGACACCCGCCACGAGGTGAGTCGAGACATCGACGCGCTGGCCGACAAGGTGACGCCCTCGAAGATCGTCGAGCGCAAGACGCGCAAACTGCGTTCGGCCCTGAGCGGCGCGAAAGACCGCGTCATGGGCGTCGTCGATTCCG
>JBBQKE010000128.1:0-5236 GCA_038326585.1 Actinomycetales bacterium
GCGCCGCTGTCGTCGCGTACGGTGAGGCGCATGGATGCTCTCGTCGACCCGGTCGTGCTGGCTCGCATCATCACCGCCGTCGTCTTCATCGCGATCGGCATCACTCACTTCGTGCCCCCCGTGGTGCGCACGATGGCCGCCATGGTGCCTCGCGCCTTTGACGGTCGTCCGTTCACCCCCGTCTGGTGGGTGTACATCACCGGCGTGGCCGAGATCGCCGGCGGACTCGGATTGCTGTTCGAGCCCACGCGAGCGGCCGCGGGTGTAGCTCTCGCGGTGTTCCTGGTCTGCGTGTTCCCGGCCAACGCTTACGCTGCACAGCATCGCGACCGCTTCGGCGCCGTCGCCGTGCCGTTCTGGCCGCGGCTCGCGATGCAGGTCGCGCTCATCGCTCTCGTGCTGTGGGTGGGGCTGGCGTAGCTCGGCCGGCTAGACCAGAAGAATTGACCCGGTCGCTACGGCGATAAGCGTCAAGCGGCTCGCCGCGCTTACGGCGATCGCCACGATGAGCACGAGCGTGAACCGCGTCAGCGTCATGCGGCGACCCACTGCGATCGCGGCGACGAAGAACACGACGGGGTGCACGACGCCGAGCCACAGCGCCAACCAGGGCACCTGATCGGCGACACCGAGCTGCTCGTACAGCGCGGGCAACCCGATGAGCGAGCTCACGCCGTCGAACACGAACCACCCGACGATGATCGAGAGCAGGGCCGCGACCCCGATGTGCGCTCGCGTCACGGCGGTGGGCGCCGCCGCGGCCTCCGTGCCATCGTGTGCGCGCGTCATCGCAGCAGGCCCAGCACGAAGGGCCACGGCAGCAGGACGAGCATGCCGAGGGCGAGCCAGCCGAAGCGGTAGACGGCGCGGCCCCCGCGAGGCAGCGCTTCGTCGCGGGTCAGGGCCACGACTGCGGCGAACCAGAGCGCGCTCGCGATGATCGCGAGAAACTCGCTGAACTGGTACATGATCTCGATCACGAGGGTCGGGCCGCTGAGGGGTACGAGCCCGATTCCGATGATCCAGCCCACCGTGTAGGCCAGATAGACGACGGCGAAGACGCCCGTGAGCAGCCGAACGAGCGCAGACCGGCGGTCGGATGCTCGCGCAGGGTCGGCGGGAGCATCCGCCCCCTGCTCGGCACCATCCGCGTCGCTCACATCGCCGTCGCTCTCGTCGGGCGCGAGTGCCGCGAGTGAAGGGTCAGAGTAGCTAGGGTCATCGAGCTCATCCCACCGCAGTGCGGCGTCGTCGTCAGACGCAGGAGAGCGGGGCATGCGGTGAGCCTACCGAGGCTCGCCTATGCCGCCGCTGAAGCGCCGCACGAACTCGGTGGCGGGCGCAGCCGAGAGTTCCGCGAGGGTGCCATGTTGCGCGACGCCGCCGCGCTCGAGCACGACCACGTGGTCAGCAAGGGCCGCCACATCATCGCGATCGTGCGCGACGACGATCGTCACGCCTGCGAACTGCCGCACGTAGCGTGCAAGGTCGGCGCGCACCTCATCGCGAATCTCGATGTCAAGTGCAGAAAGCGGCTCATCGAGCAGCAGCACCTCGGGTTCCGCGGCGAGCGCGCGGGCGAGAGCCACGCGTTGCGCTTGACCGCCCGAAAGCGCACCGGGCAGCCGCCCGGCGAACTCGCTGAGCCCGACCCGCTCGATCCAGCTGTCGGCGAGAGCACCGGCAACGTCGCGGCCACGCCCCTGGGCGCGCGGACCGAAGGCGACGTTCTCGCGCACCGTCAAGTGCTGAAACAGCGCGTAGCCCTGAAAGACGATGCCCACGCGGCGATGTTCGGGGGGCACCTCGATACCTGCCTCCACGTCGGTGAGCACGCGGTCACCTACGGTGATGCGCCCGGCGTGCAAGGGGTGCACTCCGGCGAGGGCGAGCAGCGCGGTCGACTTGCCCGCGCCATTCGGACCAATGATGGCGAGCGGATGCCCCGCCTCCACCTCGAGACCGAGCTCGAGCTCGAAGGCATCGCGCCGTGCCAGCATCTGCGCGCGCACCGTGAGCGGCTCGCTCACGACGTGACTCCAGAAACCCACCGGTCGCGCAGCGAAACGAGAGTCACGAGAGCCACGGCGACCAGTATGAGGGCGAGAGCGACCGCGGCGTCGGGGTCCCGCTGTAGTTCGAGGTACGTCGCGACCGGCAACGTCTGTGTCGTGCCGGGAAAACTGCCTGCGAAAGTGATGGTCGCCCCGAACTCGCCGAGCGCCCGCGCCGCGCACAGGACCGTGCCCGCGAGAATTCCGGGGGCTGCGAGCGGCAGGGTCACGCGGCGCACCACTGTCCACCGCGAAGCGCCGAGGGTGGCGGCGGCTATCGCAGCCTGAGCGTTGACCCCGCGCAAGGACCCCTCGACCGCGAGGACGAGAAACGGCATGGCGACGAAAGTCTGAGCGATCACAACGGCCGCGGTCGTAAAGGGAATCGTGATGCCCGTAAGCGCCGCCAGCGGAGCACCGAGCAAGCCCTGCCGCCCCAGCAGAAGCAACAGTGCGACGCCACCGACGACGGGCGGTAGCACGAGAGGAATCGTGACGAGAGCCCGCAGCCCTCGCCGCACGATGACGGGCGCATCGTCGGTACGACTCAAGAGCAGGGCGAGGGGTATGCCCAGCACCACGCAGATTCCCGTGCTGAGTAGTGCGGTGCCGAGTGACAGGCCGAGCGCGTTCAGGGTCGACGCACGTGCGAGCAGCTCACCCAACTGCCCCCACGGGGCTCGTATCACCAGCGATACGAGCGGCAACGCGAGAAGGGCAATCGCGACGGACGCTGCCGCGACCACACCGCACGGCAACGCGCCCACGCGAGAACGCCGGGGCCGCGAGGGGCCCCTCTGCAGGAGCAATGAGCGCCGCGTCGACGACGACGTGGGGTGCATGCTGCGGTGTGAGTTGGTCATCCGCCCACCACGATAAAGCCCGCATCATCAAGAATCCGGGCACCCTCGGCCGAGGTCACGAAGGCGATGAACGCGGCGGCGGCATCAGATACTGGGGTCTCTGACTTGATGCCCGTGACGAGAGCGATCGAGGCGGTTGTCGTTACCGACTCGGCACCGTCGATAGCGACGGTCTCCACCGCGCTCCCTGCGAGAAGTATGTCTGTCGCGTAGACGAGCCCCGCATCCACTTCACCGAGTTCGACCTTGGTGAGCACCGAACGCACGTCTTGTTCGCGCGTGTCGACCGAAGGCGTGACACCCTGCGCGAACAACAGCTGGTCGGCCGCTCGCCCGCACGGAACCTCCGATGCGCACAGCGCCACGATGAGCTCGGGCCGCGCGAGGTCGCCGAGCCCCTGCACGTCACCCGGGTTGCCGGCGGGCACCGCGAGCGCGAGCAGGTTTCGAGCAAAGGGAACGGGATCGCTCGCGACTCCACCCTCGACAGCGGTGGCCATCGTGGTTTCGTCGGCCGCCGCGAAGACGTCGGCGGGCGCCCCGGCGAGCAATTGCTGGGCAAGGGCCGAGCTGCCGCCGAACACCAGCACGATGTCGAGCGACGGGTTCTGTTCTTCGAGTCGTTCGGCGATGTGCGTGGAGACCTCGGTGAGCGAGGCGGCGGCAAAGACCGTGAGGGTGCCGGTGAGGTCGCTGGCACCAGGCGACAATTCGGCGCCTGATTCGGGAGGCGCCGTCTGGTTGTTCTCGACTGCGCACCCCGCGAGCAACAGCACAGATGCGCACAGCAGTGCCGCCGCGGCCCGCATCACGGTCGCCCACGCGTTGCTGGGTCGGCCCGCGCAGGTGTCTCGACGACGACAGTGGTGGCCTTCACGCTTGCGACGGCAAGAGAGCCCACGACGAGCCCCAGCTCGCGCACTGCTTCGGCACTCATGAGCGAGACGACGCGAAACGGCCCGGCTTGCAGTTCGACCTGCGCCATGACGGTGTCGACCGTGATCGCGGTCACGAGCCCGACGAAACGGTTGCGCGCCGAGCTGCGACCCGTGCCGCCCAACCGAGCGAGCGCCGCAGCGTCGGCGTTCTCGGTCGCGACACGTGCCAACTCTGCGCCGTCGACGAGCAACGGGCCCGACTCGGCAGCCCGCAACGTGAGCCGGCCATCGTCGGCCCACCGCCGCACGGTGTCGTCGCTGACGGCAAGCAGAGCGGCTGCTTCGCTGACGCGATAGTGGGGATGCGCATTCGATTCGACAGCCATACGACGATTCTGCGGCATTTTCAGTCGTATTTCACCGCTTTGACGGATTTTTCGGGTCTTCGCGGAGCAACTGCAAGAATCGTCACGTGATTGACCCTGCTCGCCACGCTCGCCAATTGGCCCTGCCCGGGTTCGGCGTCGAGGCGCAGGAGGCACTATCGCGAGCACGTGTTCTCGTGATCGGCGCCGGTGGGCTCGGCAGCGTTGTGTTGCCTCAGCTCGTCGGCTCAGGAGTCGGTACCGCGCCCGAAGGTCGCCTCGGCATCATCGATGACGACGTGGTCGAGCTGAGCAACTTGCATCGACAGCATCTGCACACGACAACCGACCTCGGCAGGCTCAAGGTCGACTCGGCAGCCGATCGGTTGCGAGAGATGGATCCGGCCGTGACGATCGTCACGTACCCCGAGCGGTTGACAAGCGAGAACGCCCTCGCTGTGCTGGCTGACTACGACGTGCTCGTCGACGGTAGCGATGGCTTCGTGACTCGCTACCTCGCCGCCGACGCCGCGACACTACGGGGCATTCCGCTCGTGTGGGGTGCCGTACTGCAGTTCGACGGTCAGGTGGGGGTGGCGCCCGTCGGTGGCCCTGGCTATCGCGACCTGTTTCCCACCCCGCCCGACCCCGGCACCGTTCTCGACTGCGCGACGGGAGGCGTGCTCCCTGCCGTGTGTGGCGTCGTCGGCGCGATCATGGCCTCGCAGGTCATCACGGTCATCACCGGGGTCGGCGACAGCCTCCTCGGGCGCGTCACGACCTATGACGCGCGCTCGGGGCGATTTCGTGAAGTGGCCTTCGAGCGCGACCCGTTCGCGCCGATCATCACCGAACTGATCGACTATGACGTGTTCTGCGGCACCGCGGCCGAGGTTCCCGTTGCACTCGACGAGCTGACGCCACCCGATCTCGCCACCTTGCTCGCCGCTCAACCGCTGCCACCCGTGCTGCTGATCGATGTGCGCGAACCATGGGAGCACGCGCTGGCCGCCATCGAGGGCTCGACGCTCGTGCCGCTCGGGCAGTTCTCCGAGGCTATCGCCGACCTGCCGCGC
>JBBQKE010000129.1:0-5229 GCA_038326585.1 Actinomycetales bacterium
CGCGCATCCTCACGCGCGGGCGCCATGAGCTGCAGGCCAACCGGCAGACCATCCTCCGGCGCGAGCCCCATTGGCAGACCCATACCCGGAACACCCGCCAGGTTCGCCGGAATCGTCGTCACGTCGTTGAGGTACATCGCCAGCGGGTCAGCCATCTTCTCGCCGAACTTAAACGCGGTTGTCGGCGCGCTCGGCGAGACCAGAATGTCGGCCTGCTCGAAGCACGACGCAAAATCACGCTGAATCAGCGTGCGCACCTTCTGCGCACTGCCGTAATAGGCGTCGTAGTAGCCGGCCGAGAGCGCATAGGTTCCGAGAATGATGCGCCGCTTCACCTCAGGCCCGAAGCCCGCCTCGCGCGTCGCACCCATGACGTCTTCGACCGTGCCGGTCACGTCAGCACGCATGCCGAAGCGCACCGAGTCGAACTTCGCCAGATTGCTCGATGCCTCGGCCGGCAGAATCAAGTAGTAGGCCGCGATCGCATACTCGAAGTTCGGCGCCGACACCTCGACGATCTCGGCACCCGCACCGGCGAGAAGCTCGAGCGTCTCGGTGAAGCGCTGACGCACTCCGGCCTGAAAGCCTTCGCCGTCTCCGTCGAGCTCACGCACCACCCCGACGCGCAGACCCTTGAGCGACTCACCCGACGCCCCGCGCCGAGCGGCCTCGGCCATCGAGGGCCACGATTCGGGGATGCTCGTCGCATCGCGCGGATCATGCCCGCCAATGACGTCGTGCACGAGCGCAGCATCCAGCACCGAGCGCGACACGGGCCCGACCTGGTCAAGCGACGACGCGAGCGCGATCGCGCCATAGCGACTGACGCCACCATAGGTGGGCTTGACGCCGACCGACCCCGTGACGGCAGCCGGCTGACGGATGCTGCCGCCGGTGTCGCTGCCGAGCGCGACCGGCGCTTCGAAAGCCGCAACAGCTGCGGCCGAACCGCCGCCCGAGCCGCCGGGGATGCGCGTGAGATCCCACGGGTTCTTCGTCGGGCCGTAGGCCGAGTGCTCGGTGCTCGACCCCATGGCGAACTCGTCCATGTTGGTCTTGCCGAGCGGCACCATGCGGGCCGCACGAAGACGGGCGACGACCGTCGCATCGTAGGGCGGAACCCAGCCCTCCAGAATCTTCGAGCCGCTCGTCGAGGGCATGTCGAGGGTGCACAGCACGTCTTTGATCGCGATCGGCACCCCGGCGAGCGCGGGCAGCGAGAGCCCAGCAGCGCGATCGGCGTCGACCTGCGCGGCCGTCTCGAGCGCGGCGGCGTTCACGTGCAGAAACGCGTGCACGTCGCCGTCGACCGCGGCGATGCGGTCAAGGTGCGCCTGGGTGACCTCGACGCTCGAGACCTCGCCCGAGGTCAGCAGGCCGGAGAGCTGCGCGGCAGAGAGACGAGTGAGGTCGCCGGTGCTGCTGGCCGTGCCCCCGGTGCTCGCGCCCGTGCCGTCGCTCACTGCTCTTCTCCCAGAATCGCGGTCACGCGAAAGCGGCTGCCGTCGTGATCGGGCGCCCCGGCGAGCGCCTGCTCGGTCGTGAGTGTCTCACCGATCACGTCGGGGCGCATGCCACCGACCAGGGCGATCGGGTGACTCGTGGCGGGCACATCGTCGCCCGCAGCCTGCTGCACGGTCGCCACGGCGTCGACGATGGCTCCGAGCTCGCCCGTGAGCTGCTCGATCTCGGCATCGGTCAGGGCGATGCGCGCGAGTGACGCAAGGTGCGCGACGCGCTCAGGGGTGATTTCAGACATAGTGCTCTCAGTCTAGATCGGGCGGCACGAGGGTTTCGGCGGCCACGTCTGTGGTGATGCGGCGCTGTCACCCAACGTTCTGCCCCGCTCGAGCGTCGTAGAGAGTAGACATCTCTGTCAAGAAAGTGAGGCCCACCATGGTTCGCCGTCGACTCGTCAGAACTCTCGCGCTCGGGATGCTCGCCGTGAGCATCCCGCTGCTGACCGCCTGTGCCGGCCTCGGCTCAGGCACCATCGCGCTGCAGGGTGAGTGGGTGCTCGCAAGCGGCACCGACGCCGAGGGCACGTTCATCGACCCCGTGCAGCCGATCACCCTCGAGTTCGACGGCGACGCGGTGAACGGGCAGGCGCCGTGCAATCCCTATAGCGGCGCCGTCGTGCGCGGGCCAGGGGCGGGCGGCACGGGCTCGATCGCCTTCAGCGGGCTCAGCCGCACCGAGATGGGCTGTGCAGAGATGGAGCAGAACCAGCTCGAAAGCCGCTTCTTCGCCGCGATCGAAGCGGTCGACCGCGTCGGGGTGAGCGACGACGGCGAACACCTCGAGCTCACGGGTGACGACATCTTTCTGAGCTTCGACCGCAGTGAGAAGCGCGAGGGGTGACGCCGCAGAATGCGCGCTAGCGCGGTCGGCACTCGCTCTCACCGAGCAGGGTGCTCGCGCTCTCGCTGACACGCAGTATCAGCAGCTCGCCATCAGTGGTCTCGCCCTTCACCTCGATGACGTCACCGATATCGGTGCGTGTGACACGCATGCCGGCATCGTTCCACGCCTCTTCGACTCGGTCGGCAGCGACCGACGCGAGCGTCGGCGCATCGCCGACTCGCAGGGCGGGATACCGCTCCCCGGTCACCCATAGGGGAATCACGCACTCGCGCACGGTGGGGTCATCGAGGACCTGCCACTCGCCACCCACGATCGTCTGCGCCGCGTCGAGCTCGGCGAAAAAACGATCGCGCGCCTCTGAGTCGGTGACGGGCGTGGGCTGCTGCACCGCGCATCCGGTGACACCAACCATCAGCAGCCCGACCGCGGCCACGACGAGCGGCTGAAGTGTGCGGCGATGCATGGGCTCAGGCTAGTGCGCTCTCTCCGCACGGCGCGGCAGCGTGTGCGGGGTTCGAATGCCGGGCGCGATCGCGATTGTCACGATTAGTGCAGCAGAGCGAGCGTGCGCCCGGCGTCGCGCTGCGAGCCATCGGTGACGAGTTCGCCCTTGTCGATGCCGATGAGGGCCAGATTGCGCATCGACTCGGTGCCGGGGCTGAAGTACTCGTTGTGCCCCATCGACGACGCGAGCACCCGATTCGTGATGACGTCGACCGCTCCGGCCACGCTCATCACTCGTGCGCCATATTCGGTTGCCCCGGGGTCGGAGCCGAAGAACGAGCTGTTCGGAATCGGATCCCACGCCGCCTCGGCCACGAAGATGTCACCGCGAACATTGAGATCGCGGATGCTCTGCGCCGGGCTGCCAGGAGACCCCATCATCGCCAGCGCATCAATGGTGGTGTCTTGCTCGAGCGCCATGAGGGCCGCGGTCGAGCCGTACGAGTGCGCGAGCAGAGAAACGAAGGGCTGATCGTCACCCCGCAACGTCTGCAGACCGTCGATCGTCGCCGCAATCGCATCGCGCCCCTCATAAGCGAGGTCGAGACTGCCGACGTTGAGCAAGTGCGGCGTCTGATACCCGATCCACGCGACGGTGGCGACCGTCTCGACCTCGGTCGCGGCGCCGACGTCGGCGAGCAGTGAGAGCCACGACACCTGCTCGTCGTAGAGGCGGGCTGCCGTGTCGGTCCACTCGACGACGTTGCCGCTCACGGTGATGAACATTCCCGGAATCAGGTAGCTCACTTAGTC
This sequence comes from Actinomycetales bacterium, assembly GCA_038326585.1. Taxonomy (GTDB): domain Bacteria; phylum Actinomycetota; class Actinomycetes; order Actinomycetales; family Microbacteriaceae; genus Microcella. The sequence goes on from JBBQKE010000129.1 coordinate 3,622, forward strand.
GGCGGTGTTGAGGTCACCGAGCACGATGGTTGCCTTGCCTTCTTCCACCGTGTCGAGGGTCAGGAGCGAACGCGGGGGGTTCGCTGCTGCCGGGCCGAGCGCGTCGGCAATGGAATACAGCATCTGCAGGCGGTTGAGGTTCTGCGTCGCCATCGCGCGGCCGGCGTCGAGCCCACTCAACTCGAGTTCGCGAATGGTCGAGCGCAGTTCGCGCCGGTTCGCATCGTTGCGCACGGCATACGGGATGCCGTCGAGATTGCCGACGACTTCGGGTGCCGACAGTGCCAGGGTGCGTCGTGCTGTGTCATCGAGACCTGCCCACCAGCCGCTGACCTGAGTGGCGGCCGGAGGCGCGTCAAGCAGGGCGCGGAGAAGTTGGGGGTTCTTCTCCACGAAATCGGTCACCGCAGTGGGGGGCATCGCGGTGAGAGCGTGCAGCAGAGGAACGCCAGTGATGCTGGTCAGGCTCGAGGTCGGTTGGGGGAGGACCGGAGCGCTGGTGACGTGACTCGGCTGGGTGCCGGTGGGCAGGTAGATGCTCCGCTCTGCAGCGGAAGTCGAGGGTGTTGCGATGATCGAAATGGATGACGGCGGGGAGTTTTCGAGCGCGGAGACGGGCCCCGCGACCGTTACGACGGTGAGCGAGGCGACGAAGATGCCTATCGCATCGAGCAGCAAGCCGTGATTCCCCTCGTTGCCGAGGGTCTGGGCTTCCCCGCGTCAGTACCCCCGGCGCTATTTCATGCTAGGGGAAATCCACCCCACTTTGGGGGTGAACCGAAAGTTCTTCCCAATCGACATTCAGGCGTTACACGGCTGAAATATGGGGAAACAGGTCGGCAGAAGGCTCTGCACAGTCAGCAGAGGGCACGGTCGACCGAGCAAGCGCGGTGCAACATGAGCGTCGCTAGCCCTGCGGCAACGCGTCAGGCCCCTCGGTCACGAGAGTGGCGAACTGGGCGGCGTCGATAATGCGAAGGCCGAGTTCTTCGGCTTTCGCGAGCTTCGACCCCGCCCCCGGCCCCGCAGCCACGAAGTCGGTCTTCTTGCTCACACTGCTGGCCGCCTTGCCCCCGGCAGCGATGATCGCCTCTTGGGCACCCTCGCGCGTGAACCCCTCGAGCGAGCCGGTCGCGACGACCGTGAGCCCCGCGAGCACGCCCCCGGCGGCGGCCGCGGCCCCTGGGCCCGCGTGGCCCGGAGTCGACCACTGCGCCCCGGCAGCGGCCCAGCGGTCGACGATTTCGACGTGCCAGTCGATCGCGAACCACTCCTGCACCGCTTCGGCGATGATCGAGCCGACGCCGTCGACCGCCGCGAGTTCGTCGTGACTGGCCGCCCTGATCGCGTCGAGCGAGCCGAACCAGTCGGCGAGACCGCGCGCCGCGACCGGACCGACGTGGCGAATATTGAGCGAGACGAGCATGCGCCACAGCGGCTTGGTCTTCGCTTTCTCGAGCTCGTCGAGCAGAGTGAGGGCCGCTGAACTCGGTTGCGGGCCCTCCAACCCCTGTTTCTTCTCGGGGCCCGTCGGGTTGCGGCGGAACGGCGAGCGACGACGTGCGGTGCCATCGGCCTCGAGTTTGGGCAGCCCGGTCTCGGCATCCG
>JBBQKE010000130.1:0-5203 GCA_038326585.1 Actinomycetales bacterium
AACTTCACCCGTCTGCCGCCACCCCCGGAGCCCCCATCGTGATTCTCGAGACCGCCGCCGCCAACCTGCTCTCTGCACCTGTGCTCGCTTTCGTGCTCGGCCTCGTGGCCGTCGCGGTGCGCAGCGATCTGCGACTGCCCGAAGCTCTGACCACCTCGATCTCGATCTACCTTCTGCTGGCGATCGGGGTCAAGGGTGGCGTCGCGCTGCGGTCAGCGACGTTTGCCGAAGTCGCCGGACCCGTCGCTCTCGCGCTCGTACTCGGAATCATCGTGCCGCTCGTGGCATATGGGGCGCTCAGTGTCATGACTCGACTCACCCCGCTCGACCGGGGCAGCGTGGCCGCACACTATGGTTCGACCTCGCTCGTCACCTTCACCGCAGCGCTGGTCTTTCTCGAGAGCTCGGGCATCGAGTACCCGGGTTTCGCCCCGACACTGCTCACCGTGCTCGAGATTCCGGGCATCGTCGTGGGAATCCTGCTCGCCAGCCGCGGGGCTGAGGGCCGCGTCTCGTGGGGCGGCACGGTGCACGAGGTGCTCGCGGGCAAGTCGATCGTGCTGCTCGCGGGTGGCTTGGCGCTCGGCTACGCCATCGGTGACGGCGGCTACGCCAGCGTGCAGGGGCTCTTCGACGAGCCGTTCCGCGGTGTGCTCGCGCTCTTTTTGCTCGGCCTCGGCATCGAAGCCGGCTTGCGATTGCGCTCACTGCGCGACGCCGGGCCAGGGCTGCTCGTGTTCGCGGCGCTCTTCCCCTTCGTCGTGGGCAGCGCAGTCGTCGCGGTGTCGGTGCTGCTCGGCCTCGGTCAGGGCGGCGCCGTGGTTCTCGCCATCCTGTGCGCGAGCGCCTCGTACATCGCGGCTCCGGCGGCGGTGCGTTTCGCTCTGCCCGAGGCGAACCTGGCCGTGCCGCTCGCGGCGAGCATCGGGGTGACGTTTCCGGTCAACCTCGTGCTGGGCATCCCGTATCTGACCTGGCTAGCCGGGGTGCTCGTCGGGTGACCCGATCGACTCAGCGTGCGATGAGTACGTCGAGCGCCATACCGGTGCAAGGAAATCGCTCGAAGGCCGCGAGGTCGGCGCCGCGAATCGTGTCACCCGTTGCCCGCGCCGCACTGGTCGAGAGCAGCACCCGCCCCACCCCGTTGACGATCGAGATGTCGTCGCCGAAGGCGGCAAGCCGAGGGGTGAGGTCGCGTTCGACCCGGTCGATGAGCAGATCGAGTGCCACAGCCCCGACGAACGTGCCGTCGATGTGCACGGGGGCGGCAACGGTGATCGTGTACTCGTCGCTGCAGAGGTAGTCGACGTAGGGCCCCGCGACGTGCGGCTGCCCCGTGGCGAGCGGCACGCGGTACCACTCGAGCTCGCTGTAGTCGATGTGCTCTTTGTTCACCGATTGCGCGGCGAGCACCAGTCGAGCCCGCTCAGGACCTTGCCACCATGCCAGGTGGCTGTTGGCGTCAGCGAGCGAGTCGAGCGCGGCGATGAAACCGGCGCCGTAGACCGGAAGGTCGATGGCGTCGAAGATCGCTTGCGCATCGGGCTCGACGATCGCGTCGAGTCGGTCGCTCGTGAGGGGGGCTGTGCGCCGCAACTCGGCGATCTCGAGCGCCAGTGCGTCATTCCACGTAGCGAGTGCGTCGATCGCGCGCCCGAAGTATTCGGTCACCAGATCGACCGGGTGATCGGCGGTGTGCGGTGCGGGTGAGGCGGGGTGGATGCTCACGCGGTGCTCCTCTCGGTGCTGGTCGGGGCGGGCGCCAGCGGGGCGCTGTGCCGTTCACGGTAGGCGATGAGCCACTCCACTGTGAAACCAGCGCTCGCGCGCAGGGCATCGCTCGACGCGCGCGGGTCTCCTGATTCGACCGCGTCAATCACGGCACGCAGGTGGTCTCGGCTGCGGCGGCGGCTTTCGGCGTCGGTGTCGATGAGTGTCAGTAGCGGCGAGAATTCGCCCTGCAGTTTCATCTGCTCACGAGTGAGGCGAGCTGACTGGCTGAGCGCGGCGATCTCGATGACGGCGTCATCAGACGCGCGTCGCCAGGCTGCGAGATCGTGGTCATCGGTGCGCTCGAGTCGAGTGCGAATCATGGCGATCTCGCTCGGGTCGGCGCGTTGCGCGGCGAGTTCGACGCACGCCGAGGTGATCGCAACGTAGTGCTGGGTGGCATCGCGCAGGCTCACCCGCGAGCTGTCGAGCAGCGCCCGGGTGGCGAAGAGCACCGGGTCGGCGCTGTCGGCGACGAAGCTGCCGCCGTTGCGGCCGCGTCGCGTGACGATAAGGCCGCGCTCGCGCAGAGCCAGCAGGGCCTCGCGCGCGGTTGCGGGCGCGACGCCGAAGGCTGCGGCGAGCTCGGGTTCTGCGGGCAGGCGCTCGCCCGCTGAGAGCACGCCGCCCATGATGGCTTCTGCGATGCGCCGTTCGACGAGCGCAGCCCGACCCTCGTCGCCGATCGGCTGGAAGACGGCGCTGTGCAGTCGCGTCGGTCGACCCGAGCGGGGCGCAACGCTGCGGAGGCTCATGCCCTCATTCTGGGGCACCGACCTGTGATGGATACCAGCCCGTTACGCGATTGAAACAAAAGATATGAAACTATACGTTTACAGTTATCACACCGACCACAACGATGTCTCGGAGGAGCACCGCTGCAATGTCAGACACTCTCGCGTCGAGCACCAACGGCACCCCCGCCCCCGATCACGGCCAGGGCGGAGTGCAGCTGACCGCGGTCACCAAGCGCTTCGGCGACACCCTCGCGGTCGACGATCTCACCCTCACCGTCGAATCGGGCGAGTTCTTCTCGATGCTGGGCCCCTCGGGCTCGGGCAAGACGACGGTGCTGCGCCTCATCGCGGGCTTCGAAGAGACGAGCGGCGGCTCGATCACCATTGCCGGCACCGACGTCACTCGCGCGGCGCCCTTCGACCGCACCGTCAACACCGTGTTTCAGGATTACGCGCTGTTTCCGCACATGACGATCGCCGACAACGTGGGCTACGGGCTGAGGGTGCGCAAGGTCGATAAGGCCGAGCAGCGTCAGCGCGTCGGCGAGGCGCTCGAGCAGGTGCGGCTCAGCGAGCACGCTGACCGGTTGCCGCACCAGCTCTCGGGCGGACAGCGGCAGCGCATCGCCCTCGCACGCGCTCTCATTCTTCAGCCTCGCGTGCTGCTGCTCGACGAGCCGCTCGGCGCCCTCGACAAGCAGCTGCGCGAACAGATGCAGATCGAGCTCAAGCAGATTCAGCGCGAGGTCGGCATCACCTTCATCTTCGTCACGCACGACCAAGAAGAGGCGCTGACCCTGAGCGACCGCATCGCGGTATTCAACAACGGCCGGGTCGAACAGGTCGGCACGCCCCGCGAGGTCTACGAGTACCCCCAGACGGCTTTCGTGGCGAGCTTCTTGGGGTTGTCGAACCTCATCGACGCCGCCCACGCCGAGCGATTGACCGGCGTGCCGATGGCGATGAGCGTTCGTCCTGAGCGAGTGCGCCTGGTGGATGCCCGCACCGAGCCCGCCGCCCACGAGACCTTCGTCGACGGCACGATCGTCGAGACCGTCTACACCGGCCCGACGACGCGGTACATCGTCGACAGCGTCGAGGGGCTGCGCGTCGTCGCCGAACGGCACAACGATCACGCGCCCAACGACACGGCTCCCTTCCACCGCGGCGATGCCGTGCGAGCGGTCTGGGTGACCGAGCACGCCGCCGTCGTCCCCTGACCCGCACCACCTGCCCGCACCATCACCCCCGCAACACCACACAGCACCACCCCCTACGCAAGGAGAAACCATGAAAACCAAGTTGATGGCCATCTCGGCCATGACCGCAGCGGCAGCACTGCTGCTCGCTGGTTGCGCCACTCCCGCCGACCCCGGCGCGGGCGGCGTCGTCTTCGACGTGCCCGACGTGCCCATGCTCGAGGCGCTCGGCGACGCTGAGGGCTCGGTCGACATCGTCGCCTGGTCGGGCTTTGTTGAGCCGGCCTGGGCCGACACCTTCACCGAAGAGACCGGATGCGTCGTCAACCGTCGCGTGGCGGGCACCAGCGACGAGATGGTGCAGCTCATGCGCACGGGCGACTACGACCTCGTGTCGGCCTCGGGTGACGCGAGCCTGCGCCTGATCGTCGGCGGCGACGTTGCTCCGATCAACCGAGAGCTGATCCCGAACTTCGGCGACGACATCGTTCCGGGCATGCTCGGACAGCTCTACGACACGATCAACGGCAACGTCTACGGCGTGCCGATCGGTCGAGGCGCGAACATCCTGCAGTACAACGCCGACGTGGTCACCGAGACGCCGACCAGCTGGGACATCGTGTGGGAGGCCGACAGCCCCTACGCCGGTCAGATCACCGCGTATGACGCTCCGATCTACATCGCCGACGCCGCGGTCTACCTGATGTACCACGAGCCCGAGCTGGGCATCCAGAACCCCTACGCACTCGACGAGACGCAGCTCGCTGCCGCGGTCGATCTGCTCAAGCAGCAGAACGACATCGTTGCCGAGTACTGGGCCGACCCCGTGGCACAGATCACCTCGTTCCTCGGCGGCACGACCGTCGCCGGAACGTCGTGGGAGATTCTGCGCAAGCTCACGGCGGACGACCGCATGCAGGGCACCCTGCCGCAAGAGGGTTCGACCGGCTGGTCTGACGCGTGGATGATCTCGAGCGAGTCTGACTCGCCGAACTGCGCGTACCTCTGGATGGACTACACCAGCCAGGCCGACGTCAACGGTGCCATCGCCATGAACTTCGGCATGGCTCCGGCGAACGGCGCGTTCTGCGAGTCGAGCGACGAAGCGGCTGCTCACTGTGAAGAGTTCAACGCTCTGAACGAGGACTACTTCGAGAACGTATGGTACTGGACGACCCCGATCGAGCAATGCATCGACGGCCGCACCGAGGTGCAGTGCACCTCGTTCCAGGACTGGACCAACGCCTGGGCCACCGTCAAGGGCTAGAGCCTGACCGCGGTGGGGCGGGGTTCACAGCCCCGCCCCACCGCACCACCCCATCACCCTGACCACGACCGCGCGAAGGACCCCCGTGACCGCGACTCTCGCGACGAAGCCCGCCGAACCCAGCCCTCTTCCGGCGAGCAAGCCGGTGTCGACGCTGCTCTACCGGCACCGTTGGATGCGCATCGTCGGGCTGCTGAGCCTGCCGCTGACCTGGCTCGTGGGGCTGTACA
>JBBQKE010000131.1:0-5165 GCA_038326585.1 Actinomycetales bacterium
GCATGGCGACCCTGTCGGCCCGCGCATTGGCCTCACAACTCGGTGAATGGCGACCCAGCGGGGTCACTCCTCTCTACGAAGCGCTCGCCGACCGCATCCGACTGCTCATTCTCGACGGGCGCATCGCGCTCGGCACGAGACTGCCCGCAGAGCGCCTGCTCGCCGAACACGAAGACCTCAGCCGCACGACCGTCGCGGCGGCCTACGCCCGCCTGCGCGAGCTCGGCTTCGCGCAGAGCCTGCGCGGCTCGGGCACCGTCGCGCGGCTGCCCCTCGGTACTGATGACGGGGTTCCTTGGATTGGCGAGTCGGCGGCACCCGGCATGCTCGACCTCTCGAAAGCCACGCTGCCCGCGATACCGGTCGTGGCCCAGGCTGCACGCGAGGCCGTCGAACTGCTCCCCGCTCACCTGCACGAGAGCGGCTTCGATCCACTCGGTCTGCGCGTGCTGCGCCAGGCCATCGCCGACCGCTACACGGGGCGCGGCCTGCCCACGAGCGCCGACGAGATCATGATCACGCTCGGTGCCCAGCACGCCATCGCCCTCATCGCGCGCACCCTGCTCGCGCGCGGTGACCGTGCTCTTGTCGAGGCACCGAGTTACCCGCACGCGGTCGAGGCTCTGCGCGCGGCGGGTGCACGACTCGTCTCGGTGCCCGTGACAACCGATGCGGGGTGGGATGTCGACGCGCTCGACCAGGTCTTCCCGCGCACCGCACCAGCACTCGCCTATCTCATGCCCGACTTCCACAACCCGACCGGTCGCACCATGCCCGACGCGCAGCGCGACCGCGTGATGGCGCTCGCCGCCGCCCACGGCACCGTGCTGCTGGTCGACGAGACCATGGGCGAACTCGGCTTCGGGCGCACCGAGCAGCCGACGCCGTTCGCAACGGGCGCCGAGCAGCACGGCGCGCACATCATCACCGTCGGCTCGGTCGGCAAGAGCATCTGGGGCGGCGTGCGACTTGGCTGGATTCGCGCCGACGTCGAGACCATCACGCAGCTCGCGGTCGCGCGACTCGCTGGCGACCTCGGGTCTCCCGTGCTCGAGCAGCTCGTGCTGTTGCGTCTTCTCGACTCGTATGACCGTGTACTGGATGCTCGCCGCGAGCAGTTGCGCGCCGGCCACTCGCTCATGGTCGCCGAGTTGCAGCAGCGCTTCCCGACCTGGTCAGTGCCGCAGGTCGATGGCGGCCTGAGCCTCTGGGTGAATCTCGGCTCACCGGTCAGCTCGCAGCTCGCTCTGGCGGCACGAGCAGAAGGATTACTCGTCGGTGCCGGCCCGCGCTTCGGTCTCGACGGCGCCTTCGAGCGCTTCGTGCGCCTGCCGTTCTGCCACCCGGCCGAGGTGACGCTTCCGGCCCTCGACCTGTTGCAGCTCGCCTGGAAGCGCGTCGTCGACCGCGAGCCGATGGCCCCTTCGGAGGAACTGCTCGCGGCGGTCGTGTAGCGTGGCGCGGGCATCCTGACCGATCGGTCGGATTCGAGGTCGGCGTTCATCGCTCGCTGTGTGAATACTCAGCGTGCGCTGGGATGCTGATGAACGTTCTTCTTGCCATTCACAGCCACCCGAGCCCCCGCTCGCCCATTGACCGGAGTTCTTCGTGCACCTGCTATCGGTGTTCAGCCTGCGCAACCGCGCTCTCATCGCCCTGGTCACGATCGTGGTCGGCCTCTTCGGCGGCATAGCGCTCACGACGCTCAAGCAAGAACTGATTCCGTCAGTCGCTTTTCCGCAGGTCATCATCATCACGCAGTACCCCGGGGCGGCTCCTGAGATCGTCGAGCAAGACGTCTCGACTCCGATCGAGACCGCAGTGCAGGGCATTCCGGGCCTCGATGGCTCGAACGCGACCTCGAGCACCGGCTTCTCGATCGTTTCCGTGAGCTTCGCCTTCGGCACCGACCTGGTGCGCACCGAGCAACGGGTTCAACTGGCCATCAACCGCCTCGACCTGCCGTCGGGCGTTGAACCGCAGGTGCTGACCGGCTCGATCGATGACTTTCCGATCGTGCAGATCGCTGTCACGAGCGACCTGAGCGCGGGCGAGCTCGAGTCGGCCCTCGAGTCGCAGGCCGTCATCGAACTCAACGATGTCGAGGGAGTTCGCGAGGTCTCCGTTCAGGGCGCGGTGGGTGAACGCGTCACGATTACTCCCGACAAAGATGAGCTGTTCGCGCGCGGCCTGACCACGGGCGACATCACCGATGCACTCGATGCTTACGGTGTTTTGCTGCCCGCAGGAGTGATCACCGAAGACGGCTTCGAGTTGCCCGTCATCTCGGGCGTGCGCATCACCACGGCCGATGAGCTCGCCGCGTTGCCGCTGCTGAGCGCCGATGTCGCCGGCACGAGCATCGCCGACGTCGCCACCGTCGAGGTCGAGAACGACCCGGTGAACGGCTACTCGCGCGTCAACGGCGAGCCCGCGCTCACGCTCGCCGTCACCAAGACCCCCGCCGGCAACACCGTCGAGGTCTCTCGCGGAGTGCAGGCAGCTCTGCCGGCGCTCGCCGAGGCGATTGGCGAAGGCACCGAGTTCACGGTCGTGTTCGACCAGGCGCCATTCATTGAGAAGTCGATCGAAGCTCTCGCGACCGAGGGCCTGCTCGGTCTCGCCTTCGCCGTCATCGTCATCCTGGTCTTCCTGCTGTCGGTGCGCGCCACCATCGTCACGGCCATCTCGATTCCGACCTCGGTGCTGCTGACCTTCATCGGTATGCAGGTCTCGGGGTACACCCTCAACATTCTGACCCTGGGCGCGATCACCATCGCGGTCGGGCGGGTCGTCGACGACTCGATTGTGGTCGTCGAGAATATCAAGCGGCACTTGGCGCTCGGCGAGGCCAAGACCGAGGCGATTCTGATCGGTGTCAAGGAAGTCGCCGGAGCTATCACCGCCGCGACCGCGACGACGATCGCCGTCTTCCTGCCCATAGCGCTGGTCGGCGACATCACGGGCGAGCTCTTCAGGCCCTTCGCCCTGACCACCGCGATCGCCCTTGCGGCGTCGTTGTTCGTCTCGCTGACGATCGTGCCAGTGCTCTCGTACTGGTTCTTGCGCGCCCCGAAGGCCCGCAAGCACGCGGCCGACGGCGAGGCTGTCGTCTCTGACACTCCGCTCAGCGTCGACGAAGAGTCGGCGCGACCCACGATTCTGCAGCGCGGCTACCTGCCGGTCATTCGCTGGACCCTCAAGCGCCCCGTGGCCACCCTGCTGCTCGCCGTGCTCGTGCTCGGCGGCACAGGATTCCTCGCGACAGGGCTCAAGACCAACTTCATCGGCGACTCGGGGCAGAACACGCTCACCGTCTCGCAGACCCTGGCGAACGGTTCAAGTCTCGACGAACTCGATGCCGCGGCCACGGTCGTCGAGCAAGAGCTCATCGACATCGACGGTATCGAGACCGTGCAGGCCTCGATCGGCTCGGGCACCGGCACCTTGGCGGCCATCTTCGGCGGCGGCGACATCACCTTCTCGCTCACGACCGACGAGTCGTTTGACCAGGTCGAGCTGCAGCAGAGCGTGCGCGATGTGCTCGACGATCTCGACGGCGTGGGCGAGCTCAGCGTGCAGGCCAGTCAGGGCGGCGGCTTCGGCGGCAGCGACATCGAGATCGACATCACAGCCACGAGCACCGCCGACCTCGAGGTCGCCTCGCAGCGCATTCTCGACGGTGTGCGCGCGCTTGACGTAACCGCCGAGGCAACGAGCAACCTCGCCGACACCCAGCCCTACATCGCGATCCAGGTCGATCGCGAGCGCGCTGCCGAGCTCGGCCTGAGCGAGATCGCCGTCGGCGGCATCGTCACCGCCGCCATGTTCCCGGCAGGGGTCGGCACCGTCGTTCTCGACGAGCGCACGCTCTCGATCTACCTGCGCGATGTGGATGCTCCCACGACGGTCGACGAACTGCGCGAGTTCAGCATCCCGACCGCTATCGGGCCTCAGCCGCTTGAGGAACTCGCCACCATCGAGCAGGTCGAGGGCCCCGCGAGCATCACGACTGAGCGTGGCGTGCGCAGCGCGACCATCGTCGTGACTCCCGCAGTGGCCGACATCGGCGCCGCCTCCACCGCGGTGCAGACCGCTGTCGACGAGGCGAACCTGCCGACCGGAGCGCAAGCAGAGTTGGGCGGCGTTACGTCGCAGCAGGCCGACGCGTTCAGCCAGCTCGGGCTCGCGCTGCTTGCGGCGATCCTCATCGTCTACGTCATCATGGTCGCGACCTTCAAGAGCCTGCGGCAGCCGCTGCTGCTGCTCGTGTCGATTCCGTTCGCGGCGACCGGCGCGATCGCCCTGCAGCTGATCGCCGACATTCCGCTCGGGGTGCCGTCGCTCATCGGTGTGCTCATGCTCATCGGCATCGTGGTGACGAACGCGATCATGCTCATCGACCTCGTGAACCAGTATCGAGAACGCGGCATGAGCGCCTACAAGGCTGTCATCGAGGGTTCGTCGCGACGCTTGCGGCCGATCTTGATGACCGCAGCGGCGACGATCTTCGCCCTGCTGCCACTGGGCATCGGCATCACGGGCAGCGGCGGCTTCATCTCGCAGCCGCTCGCGATCGTCGTGATCGGTGGCCTCGTGTCGTCGACGCTGCTCACGCTCGTCGTACTGCCGGCCCTGTACTACCTGGTCGAGGGGGCGAAAGAGCGTCGCGACGACAAGCGGTCCGCGAAGGCGGCGGCGCTCGAGGGTCAGTCCGCGAACTAGGCAGTGGTTAGGCGGGTCGGGTGTTGCTAGCGTGAGCACACTCTGACCGAAAGCGATTCGCCATGACCGCACCAGCGCCTTCCGACGATTCCGCCACGGTCTCGCCGGGAGTGTTCACGAGCACCACCGTTCAACTCGCTCCGTACCGCATCCAGTGGCTTGCGCGGCTGATGTACGGCAACGCCTTCGAGTTCGTCACGATCGCGGTCATCATCGCGAACGCGGCGGCGCTTGCGGTGCTCACCTACGATGTGCCGCCCGCGACCGCGGCGATCGCGATCGCGGTCGACCGCTTTGCGATCATCTTCTACACGGTCGAGCTCATCCTGCGGCTCGTCTCGTACGGCCGCAAACCATGGATGTTCTTCCGCAACCCCTGGAACGTCTTTGACTTCCTCATCGTCTACGTCATCATGGTCGCGACCTTCAAGAGCCTGCGG
>JBBQKE010000132.1:0-5140 GCA_038326585.1 Actinomycetales bacterium
CGCTGCCGCCTTCTGGGCTCTCTACATCGTCTCGTCAGCACGACTGGGCCCCCGTGCTCGCGGCGTCGATGCGCTCGCCGTCGCAATGGTCGTCGCCGCAATCATCGTCGTGCCTCTCGGCGCTGCGCCCGCGAGCGCCGCGGTCGTCGTCGACCCCCTGCTTCTGCTCGTCTTCGCGGGCATCGCGGTGATGACCTCTGCTCTGCCGTACGCGCTCGAGTTCATCGCGCTCAAGCGCATGCCCACGCGTGTGTTCGGCGTGCTGTCGAGCCTCGGCCCCGCCGTTGCCGCCCTCGCTGGGCTGCTGGTGCTGGGTCAAACCCTCGATCTACTGCAGCTCGTGGCGATCGCGGCCGTCGTCGTCGCCTGCGCGGGGGCTGTGGCGACTGCGCACCGCCCCCCGGTCATCGCCGCGGAGGTCGTGCACCCGGTCGAGTGACCGCCAGCCTCGCCACCCGAACGCCCGCACGCCCGGCCTCGACGAGATCGGCGCCGCCGAGCAGCGCTGTCAGCAGCCCTGCCGTGAAGGCGTCTCCTGCCCCGGTCGGGTCGACGGCCTCGACCGCATCGACCGGCACGTCGACCGACGTCACGCCGCGCCGCGCGACGACGACAGCGCCCGAGCCGTCGGTGAGCACGACGGCCGGTGCGATCTCGAGCAGGCTGTCGACGAGCGCGTCGTCGCCGAGCGGCCCCGCCAGCAGCCTGCCCTCGGCTTGGGTGGGTAGCAGCACGTCGACGCCCGCGAGTGCCGCTCGAAACGCCGCGACCCCGTAGTCGGCGATGAAGCCCGCCGAACCCGGATCGAGCGTGACGAGCACCCCGTGCTCGTGCGCCCGGTCGATGAGCCCGCGCAGGTCGTCGGCGCTGAAGGCATCGACGAGGCTGTAGCCGGTGAGGTGCAGCACCCCCGCGTCAGCGAGCATCCCGTCTGAGACAGCGTCGGCGCGCAGGCCAGCGTTGGCGCCGCGGTCGGTAAGCATCGTGCGCTGCTCGCCATCGACGACGATCACGATGGTGCCGGTCGCCAGCAACGGATGCTCGCTCAAGTGCGGTGTCACCCCGAGGTCGCGCAGCACGGCGCCGTGGCGCTCGCGGTCGCCTACGCCGACGCAGCCCACGAAGTCGACCCCGGCACCCTGGTGGGCCATCCACGCCGCCGTGTTCGCCGCTGAACCGCCCTCGTGGCGCGAGATGCGGGCGGTCGTGTCGGTGTCAGCCCGCACGGGCCCGACCGGCACGACGATGATGTCGTCGATGACGTCGCCGACGATGACCGCGCGCTCACCCTGCATGGGGATGCTCGCTAGCTCCGTGCAGACCAGGCCGCAGCGATGCGGCCCGCGACCATCACGTTGTTTCGAGCCAGGTCGAGGTTGACCTCGAGACTGCGCCCCTCGCTCAATTCGACGATGCGACCGAGCAGGAAGGGCGTGACTGCCTTGCCGCGGATGCCGTGGCGCTCGGCTTCTGCGAACGCGGTAGCCAGCACGCGGTCGTGCTCGTCGCGATCCCACGCCTGATCGGCGGGAATGGGATTTGCCACCACGATGCCCTGGCGGTGCCCGAGTGCATCGTGCGCTGCCATGACGTCGGCCACGTGTTCAGCACTGTCGACGGCCCAGTCGAGCGTGTAGGCGCTCTCGCGCAACCAGAAGCTCGGAAACACGGTGGTGCCGAGCCCGATGACGGGCACCGAATAGGTCTCGAGCCGCTCGAGAGTGGCGGCGATGTCGAGCACGCTCTTGACGCCGGCCGAGACCACCGTGATTGGAGTGACCGCCAGTGTCGACAGGTCAGCTGACTCGTCGAACGTCTCGCTCGCGCCGCGATGCACACCGCCGAGACCTCCCGTGGCGAAGACCCGGATGCCGGCCATCGCCGCGAGGTGCGCTGTCGCGGCTACAGTCGTCGCGCCGCTCGCGCCGCGGGCGGCGAGAATCGGCAGATCGCGAACACTCGCTTTCGCCATCTCGTCATCGGCGATGCGGCGCACGCCCTCGGCGTCGAGTCCGATGCGCGGCACACCGTCGATCACGGCGACGGTAGCGGGCGTGACTCCGGCGTCGCGCAGCATGCTCTCGAACTCGAGTGCGGCAGCGTGATTGCGCGGGCGGGGCAGGCCGTGGCTGATGATGGTCGACTCGAGGGCAACGACGGGGCGGCGAGCCGCAAGCGCCGCGGCCACCTCGTCAGAGAGCGTCAGGGCAGAATTCACCCCGTCAGGCTATCGGGCTGCCGCGCGACGACGAGTCACAGCCGAGCCCGTCATGACAGCGAATCCGAGCATCAGAAGCGCGACCGCGACGCTCAGGATTACCGCCGAATCGGCGCCGTATCCCGTGGCAGCGAGCTGGTCGCCCTCCTCGCCGGCGCGATCTGCGCCGTCACCGCCGCCGTTGGGAGTCGAATCGCTCGAGACAAGACCGATCCAGGCGAATCCAGCAGAGTCTGCCGGCAGGTCAACCTGAGCCAGACCGTCATCAACCGTGCCTTCAGAGTCAAAGGTCACCTCGGTGTCTGTCGGCAGCGTCGCCGCGACTTCCCACTGACCGACGGTAAGCGTGTCGATGAAGACAAGGCCGTCACTATTCGTGACGAGGTCCCCCGCGGTCATCACCAGCGTCGATACGGTGCCTAAGCCCGCTGAAGCAACCTGCAGCACTTCTCCGACCGAGATGGCGACTCCCGGTGCTGGCGGCTCGCCGTGATCGTGAGCACCGTCGCGATCGAGGTCAAACCAGACGAAAACGGCAAGTTTCTGCCTTCCGACTTCGGGCACGTGTCCGGCTGGCGGGCTCACCCCCACCGGCGCCGTCGGCATGCTCGTGAAACCGCTCGGCATCGCGGCAGGATCCAGTTCTGAGAAGCTCGAGATGCCGAGAGCTGCTTTGATCTCGGCGTCTTCGAGCGAAGCCTGCTCATCGAGGTCAGCGAGCACGACAACGGGATCAATGCCGGCGGCGACTTCGAGGTCATAGAACTGCTTGGCCGAGAGCCGACCGCACAGACCGAAGTACTCCCCCGAGCCCGAGTAGATCTCTTGCGCACCAGGCTCGGTCCAGTTGAGACCCAGGCTGTTGCGCACCGGCGGAATGATGTCTCCCCAGTGCTTCTGATTCGAGGGGTACGAGACGGTTGGGTCGAAAATCGGGTACACGGTTCCGTCGGACTCGTACGCATCATCATGCCCAGTGTGGTCTGAGTTGCCGACCCCGTCAGCCGCATTGGCGTTGACGGTGATGAGCCGGTACGGGTTGGTAACCGCGTGGGTGCGGTGGCAGATGGTAACTCGGCTACCTCCCGGCGCGGCGAGCGCCGCGGGCACCACTGCCCCTGCGGCAAGAACTAGACCAACGACGAGCGCGGTGGCTACGGGTGGTGCCGAGTCGGCGGGGGAACCGGTCTAGTGCGGACATGCTGCGGCCCTTCGGGTTGGCGGCTCGGCCTTCGAGCCAGGCACCACACTCAACCGCTGGGAAGCGCTCTGGCCGCTTTCCGAGATCTGCCGAATGTGCGCATTGCGAACATGAAGCAGTTTCTTATCCCCCACTCGGGGGGCCGCCGCCCCGAAACCAGCGATGCTCGGTCGCTCAGGCGCCGCAGAAGACGCAGAAAGGGCCTCGCGAGTAACGCGCGAGGCCCCGAAGCGCGCCCGGAGAGACTCGAACTCCCAACCTTCTGATCCGTAGTCAGATGCTCTATCCATTGAGCTACGGGCGCATGCTGACCTGAGTCAGCGGTGGCTGCCGAGGCAACCGAGCCAGCCTACCAGTGTGAAACCGGGGCGTGGAGCGGAGACGGAGGGATTTGAACCCTCGGACCCCTTAACGGGGTCTCCACCTTAGCAGGGTGGTGCACTCGACCGGACTATGCGACGTCTCCTGGTGAAGCCTTTCCTACTATAGCCGCCAGCCGCACGGCTTCGACTCACTCAGTTCGCGACCGAGCAGGTGTAGTCGGCGGCCGTCTGACCCGGTACGTCTGTCAGCACCTCGGGTTTTGCGGCTTCAATCGGCGGAAGCGTCGGCTCCGGCTCTGCATCGGGAGCTGGCTCAGGCTCGGGTGCGACCTTGCCCACTTTCGGAGGCGTGGTCGGCTCGGGCTCGGGCTCCGGGCTTGCCGCGGGGTCGGGAGCATTGGGGTTCACCGTCGAACCCACCCCGGTATTGCCCTCTTCGAGAATGAAGGGCTCGTCATTGCGGATGCGCTCCATCAGAGCGGCCGCCGGCTGCGTGAGCGGCTGCACCTTGCCGAGGAAGGGCTCGGCCATGCCGTAACGCGTCGGGTACTGCACGAACACGATGTTCTCGGTCGGGATCGAGCGCAGCGCTTGCGCCATCGAGACCATCGTGTCGAGGCTCGCGAGGCTGCGCGAGAGCTGCATCGACGACGTAGCAACCTGCGCGAGTCCGTAGAGCTTCGTGAAGTCGGTGAGCACGCCCTCGTTCTGCACCTTGCGAATCAGCGACGACAGGTACACCTGCTGCGAACTGATGCGACCGAGGTCGCTGCCGTCGCCCACGCCGTAGCGCGTGCGCAAGAAGGCGAGCGCATCGCGGCCTTCGAGCGTGTAGGTGCCGGCCTCAGGAAGCTTGAGGCCCGTGTAGCGATCGTTGATCGGGCCGTCGACGCAGACGTCCACGCCTCCGACGGCGGTCGACATGCGGGCAACTCCGTTGAACGAGATGGTGCCGGCATAGGGGATATCGAGGCCGGTCAGGGCCTCGACCGTCAGCACGACACAGTTGAGCTCGCCGGACGAGTAGGCGACGTTGAGCGGCTGGGCCGACATGGCGAACGACGACCCCTCGCCATCAGGGTCGGGGCACGACGGAATGGGAATGATCAGGTCGCGCGGAAAGCTGACGGCGACAGCCGACTGCTTGTCTTCATCGACGTGAACCAGAATGTTGACGTCGTTGAGCACGGCGCCGTCGCGGTCGCCCGCGTCGCTCTGCTCGCCATCGTTGTCGATGCCGACGAGCAGCACGTTGAAGCCGCCCTCCCACTCGCCGATGGTCGGGATGACCCGGGGCTCTTCACCCTCGGCGCCCACAAGGTCGATGACGTCGATATTCGAGTTGAACTGCGCGACCGTGATCGCGGCGACCGACGCGCCGCTGACGAGGACGACCGC
>JBBQKE010000133.1:0-5138 GCA_038326585.1 Actinomycetales bacterium
CCGCCTGCCCGCCGGCCCCCGCACACGGGGTGCGGGGGCCGTCGACTGCCGGCGGGCGAGGGTTCGCTAGTAGGTGACGACCAGCGAGTTCGACACCGAGATGAGCGCCACGATCGACGCGTTGAGGAAGCCCGCGATGTACGGGTTGCCCGTCGCGCGGTAGAGCTTGCGCGAGATGATCGCCGTGACCGCGAGGATCACGATGACCGGGAATAGCCAGATGCTGAAGATGCCGCCGAACCCGGGGATCAGCTCGCCCGACACCGCGAACACCGTGTACTGAGCGATCACGAGCACCAGCGGCGCCAGCGAGTTCGCGACGGCGAGGACCGCCGTGTTGACCCACTCGCGACCGGCGATGGTGAACCGGTTGAACGCGTTGATCGCCACCGAGTTGGCCACGAAGTAGATCAGGAAGAGCGGCAGCACGAACAGAGCGAGCCCGATCTTGTCGACCGAGAACCACTTCACACCGATCACCCAGAGGCGGAAGTCGGTCTTGAAGAGGAAGTCGAGCACGAACACCACGGCGTACACGGCGACGACCGTCGTCAGCGCGAGGCCGATGCCGTGGAAGAACGAGCGCCAGCCGGGCAGCACGCCCGAGGCGCGCAAGCTCATGCCGCCCTTCTTCGCGAACGCGAGGTATGCGCCCGCCATGATGATGATCGCCGCGATGCCGTTGATCGCCGCCCAGAGGGCGATGAAGAACACCGAGCCTTGCGGGACGATCGACGGAACAGCATTGAAGGTGATGCCGAGCACAGGTGCCTGCTGGCTCAGCCAGACATAGCTGATGCCCGAGATCAAGACCGAGACGAGCATCCCGCCCCAGAACCAGATCGTCGGGATGCGCCCGCTAATCGCGACCGCGGGTGCGGCCGGCGTGGCGAGGGCACGGAAGGCCGGGGTGCCCAGCAGCGCCCGCGGAACCGTCACGAGCAAGATTCCGAAGGCGATCAGGCCGAGCGCCGTGAAGAACTCCTTGAGCTGCCAGATCTGGCTGCCCGAGTCGAGTGGGGCCGGGGCTCCGAGCGACTCGTCGAAGAAGTCGACCAGGTGCCCGACTGCCGTGCTCGAGGTGGTCGTCCACGGGTGGGTCTGCGGCAACGAGTAGACCACGCGCATGACGTCGGTGCCGTCGATCGACTCGGTGTAGACCGTGCTGCCCTCGCGCACGTCGCCCTCAATGTCGGCGGGCGCCGCACCGAAGTGCAAGAACGACTGCGCGTTCGGCGTCGTGAGGTAGTCGCGGGGTGCCGTGAGCGGAACGCCCTCGGGGCTGTAGCTGCGGAAGAAGAACTCGTCGTACTGAGCCTGGATCAGGCCGACGTCGCGAGTGCCGTAGGCGTTGAGGTACCCGCCCTCGGCGTCGGTGTAGATCGGGTCGAAGTCGACCAGGAGCACGGACGAGATGAGCTGCTCGGCAGCTGCGTCGTCGAGCGGGATCGAGAAGTTCGCGGCGCGGGCGCCGTTGGAGTGACCGGTCACCCCGATCTTGTCGGCATCGACGTAGGGCAGGTCAGCGATAAGCAGCACAGCGTCGTACATGCCGGTGCCACCGACGGCGATCTCTGCGGCGGGCAGCGGGTCAGAGTTGCCATGGCCATACATGTCGATCGACATGACGACGTAACCACGGCGCGCAAGCTCGACGTAGTTGGCCGCCTGCATCTCGCGGTTGTTCCACCAGCCGTGGCTGACCACGATCGCCGGCGCGGGCGACTCGGCAGTGGCCGAGTCAGGCGTGAACAGCAGGGCGTTCATCATGCGGCCGCTCGCGGTCTCCCACTTGAGGTCTTTCACGGTCACGGCGCCGGCGCTCGTCTGCACGAGCGAGGCGCCGATGGCCGAGACGAGGGCGAGCACGAGGGCGATGACGAGCCAAAAGCCGTTTCGCTTCATCAATGCAGATCTCATTGCAGTTCAAACTCCCTTGTTATGAACCAGTGCGAGCACGAATCGTGCCACGCGGTGGGGTGGGTGGTGCGGTGCTAGGCCAGCGCTGAGCACTGACCGACGATCGCAGACTATGCGGCACTCGAAAGCTCGCGCCGCCGGAAGGCGCAAACTGCACACATGTGCACCCTGGCACTGCGCACGGGTCGCGCCAGGACTCATGACCTAGCGTGATGAGTCGCACCCCCGTCCAGGTGGCGTGCACACATATGCAGAGCGGAGGACCTGATGCACGAGAGCAACCCCGACGATGCACGGGTCGTGGCCGCACTCACGGCGGCGCAGATGTACTACATGCAAGACCTGACGATGGGGGCGATCGCGAGCGAACTGTCGACGTCGCGCTCGTCGGTCTCGCGGCTGCTGAGCTATGCGCGCGAGTCCGGACTCGTCGATATTCAGATCCGGTCGCCTTTTGACCGGGGCCTCAAGCTCGAGCGCACCATCCACTCACGGCACCGCGTCGTCGCCCACGTCGTGCCCATGCCCGAGTCGATCAGCGACGTCGACCGGCTCGAGCGCGTCGCGATGACCGCGGGGCGACTGCTCGGCAGGTTCGTCGATTCGAACATGGTGGTCGGGGTGGCCTGGGGGTCGACGCTCGGCGCGATCAGTCGGCACGTTGTGACGAAGCCCACGCACAACACGACGGTCGTGCAGATGAACGGAGCCGGCAACACCCAGACGACGGGCATCGCGTATGCCAGCGAGATCCTGCATCGCTTCAGCGAGGCATTCTCGGCGCAGGGGCAGCAGTTTCCGGTGCCTGCGTTCTTCGATGACCCGCGCACGAAAGAAGCCCTGTGGCGTGAGCGCAGCACGCGTCGATTGCTCGACCTGCAGTCGCGCATGGATGTCGCGCTCTTCGGCCTCGGCTCGCCCTTCGCCGAGGTTCCGAGCCAGGTCTACATCGGCGGCTACCTCGATGCAGAGGACTACCGCAGTCTGAGCGAAGACGGAGTCGTCGGTGACATCGCGACAGTCTTCTACCGCGGTGACGGCACGTTCACCGACATCGCGCTGAACGTTCGGGCGTCAGGGCCGAACCTCGATCGACTGCGCCGGGTCGCGAGACGAGTGTGCGTCGTCTCGGGAGTGCAAAAGCTCCCCAGCCTTCGCGGGGCGCTCGCCGCGGGGCTCATCACCGACCTGATTCTCGACGAGAGCCTGGCGGGCGCACTCGTGCGCGAGGCCGTCTCGATCGGCCGTCCGGCCCGGCCCGCCGAGTCGAGCGCGCGGTCGTGATGCTCCTGCATTGAGCGTCGATCGAGGCGACTGCACGTTTGTGCAACGCCCTAGCAAGAATGACTGCGGTCACCGCATCATGGACCACAGTTCAGTTTCCCGCGCCGACCCCCCACAGAACGGTTTTTCGTCACGATGCCCTCCCCGATCACTGAGCCCCGACCCGCCCGCTCTGCTCGCACGACCGTCGAGGAACTGCGCTCGCGACCCGAGTGCGAGGTGCTCATCGTCGGCGCCGGCATCAACGGCATCGCCACCTTTCGCGACCTCGCCTTGAACGGTGTTGACGTCGTGCTCATCGACCGCGATGACTACGTGGCGGGTGCGTCGTCGGCCTCTTCGCACATGATTCACGGCGGCATCCGCTACCTCGAGAACGGCGAGTTCCGTCTCGTCAAAGAGTCGGTGCACGAGCGCAACGCGCTGCTGCGCTTAGCTCCGCACTACGTGCGACCGCTTCCGACGACGATCCCGATCTTTTCGACTTTCTCGAGCCTGCTGTCGGCGCCACTGCGCTTCATCGGCATCAAGACCCGCGGCAAGAAAGAGCGCGGGGCGTTCATCATCAAGGTCGGGCTGACGATCTATGACCTGTTCTCGCGCGATGGGGGTCGCGTGCCGCGCCACCAGTTCCGCGGGCGCCGCGCCTCGCACGAGCTTCTGCCCGACCTGCGGCGCGATGTGAAGTGGACAGCGACGTACTACGACGCGTCGATGCACGACCCCGAGCGGCTCGCGCTCGACGTGCTGATGGACGGCGTCGCCGAGGGAGACCGCGCGCGGGCATCCAACTATGTCGAAGCCGTGGGCATGGATGCCGAGGGTGACGTGCAGCTGCGTGACACGATCACCGGCGACACCTTCGCGGTGCGCGCGACCGTGGTCGTGAACGCCTCAGGGCCGTGGACCGACCTGACGAACCGGGCGTTCGGTGAGCCCACGAGCCTGATGGGCGGAACGAAGGGCTCGCACATCGTCGTCGATCACCCCGAGCTGCTCGCCGCCTGCAATGGCCGAGAGATCTTCTTCGAGTTCACCGACGGCCGTATCGTGCTCATCTACCCGCTCAAGGGGCGCGTGCTCATCGGCACCACCGATATCGCCCACGACATGGCTGACCCGATCCGGTGCAGCGAGACTGAGGTCGACTACTTCATCGACGTCGTGAAATACGTCTTCCCGACCATCTCGGTAGACCGCTCGCACATCGTGTTTCGATTCTCGGGCGTGCGCCCGCTGCCGCAACAGGATGCCGACTCGAACGGGCAGATCAGCCGCGACTACCGCGTCGACGAGAGCGACATCGCCGGCACGCCCGTGCTCAGCCTGGTCGGCGGAAAGTGGACGACGTTCCGCGCGCTCGGCGAGCAGCTGGGCGGCCGCGTGCTCGGCCTGCTGCGCCGGGATCGCACGGTGAGCACCGACGGCCGCCTCATCGGTGGGGCCGTGGGGTTTCCGACGACGCCCGACGAGCGCGTGCAGTGGCTCGCCACGCACGGGGCGGTGGTCGGAACCGATCGTGCCGACGTGTTGCTCGACCGCTACGGCACGAGTGCTGAGGCGATCATCCGTCGTATCGAGGCGGCACCGGATGCGCCCCTCGAATCGGCTCCCGACTACTCACGCTCCGAGATCACGCACCTCGTCGAGACCGAGCAGGTCGTTCGCCTTGTCGATGTCGTGCTGCGGCGCACGTCGCTGGCGTTCCGCGGCCTCGTCACCGACGAGCTGCTCACCGAGCTCGCCGATCTGCTCGGCGACGCGTTGGCGTGGGACGACGATCGTCGCGCGGAGGAGTGTGACGATGCCAGGCTGTACCTAGCCGATCGGCACGGAATCGAGCTGGCAGGCGCAGCGTCGCGTTCTGCGAGAAAGGGATGACCATGACCACGCACATCATCGCGATCGACCAGGGCACGACGAGCACCCGAGCG
>JBBQKE010000134.1:0-5126 GCA_038326585.1 Actinomycetales bacterium
GTGAGCCTTCAGCTTCTCGATTTTCCCTGGGACTCGCTCGCACCCTTTGCGGCGCGCGCCCGTGAGCACGCCGACGGCATCGTCGATCTCTCGGTGGGCTCGCCCGTCGACCCGACTCCCGACGTCGTGCGCGAGGCGCTCGTCGCGGCCACCGATGCGCACGCCTACCCGACGACCTCCGGCACCCTCGCCCTGCGCGAGGCGATCGTCGACTGGTACGCCCGTCGTCGCGGCGTGACGGGGTTGTCGACGGATGCTGTGCTCCCGACCATCGGCAGCAAAGAGCTCGTCGCCCTGTTGCCCCTGTTGCTCGGCCTGGGGCCCGGCGACACCGTGGTCTACCCGCGCACGGCCTACCCGACCTACGCCGTCGGTGCCGCGATCGCCCGCACGGCCGGCGTCGCGGCGGATGACCCGCAGGCCTGGCCCGCATCCACTCGACTCGTGTGGCTCAACAGCCCGGGCAATCCGACCGGTGCGGTGCTCGGCGTCGCGGCGCTGCGAGCCGCGGTCGAGCGGGCCCGCGAGCTCGGTGCCGTGATCGTCAACGACGAGTGCTACGCCGAACTCGGCTGGTCGCCCGCCCAGTGGGCGGGCGACGGCGTCGACGTGATGGCGAGCAACGACGTCGACGCCGAGCGCGTACCGAGCATCCTCGACCCCCGCGTCATCGACGGCGACGCGACCGGCGTGCTCAGCGTCTACTCCCTCAGCAAGCAGTCGAACCTCGCGGGGTACCGCGCGGCCTTCGTCGCGGGCGACGAGGGGCTCGTAGGGCGCGTGCTCGAGGTGCGCAAGCACGCTGGGCTCATCCCGCCGGCTCCGGTGCAAGCCGCCATGATCGCGGCCCTCGGTGATGAGCAGCACGTCGCCGAGCAGCGCGAGCGCTATCGCGCCCGGCGCGAGGTGCTGTCTGCGGCGCTGACGCGTGCGGGCTTCCGCATCGACCACTCTGAGGCCGGGCTCTACCTCTGGGCGACGCGCGGCGAGCCCGCACTGACGACGATCGCTAGCCTCGCCGACGCGGGAATCCTTGCGGCGCCCGGCACCTTCTACGAGGGCGACAGCTCGCACCACGTGCGCTTCGCGCTCACCGCGACCGACGAGCGGATCAGGGTGGCAGCGGGTCGCTTGGAGAACTTCTCCAACCGCTGAGGCCCGCTCTTGGCGAGGTCAGCACTGGTGCGGCTTTCCCCATAGGCTGTAGTCGGGTCACTCCCCAGCCGCCACTATCCGTGGTCGCGCTCCGGGACCCCGCCCCCATAACGACCAACCACGCGAGGAGGCGCAGTGAGCGACGGCGATCAAAAGGCCACTCTGCACTATCCCGGCGGCACCGCCGAAATCCCGATCTTGGGCAGCGTCGACGGCGCCTCGAGCATCGACGTCTCGACACTCACGAAGCAGACCGGCCTCACCGCCCTCGACTACGGCTTCGTCAACACGGCCTCGACGCAGAGCGCCATCACCTACGTCGATGGTGACAACGGCCAGCTGCGGTACCGCGGCTACTCGATCGAAGATATCGCCGAGAACTCGACCTTTCTCGAAGTTGCCTGGCTGCTCATCTACGGCGAACTGCCGACGCCGAGCGAGTTGGTCGACTTCGACACGCGTGTGCGGCGTCACACCCTTCTGCACGAAGACCTCAAGCGATTCTTCGACTCGCTGCCGCACCAGGCGCACCCCATGTCGGTGCTCTCCAGTGCCGTCAGCGCTCTCTCGACCTACTACGGTGACTCTCTCGACCCGCACGACCCCGAGCAGGTCGAGATCTCGACCATTCGGTTGCTGGCCAAGTTGCCCGTCATCGCCGCCTACGCCCACAAGAAGGCCATCGGCCAGGCGTTTCTCTACCCCGACAACTCTCTCGGCTTCGTCGAGAACTTCCTCACGCTGAACTTCGGCATCATGGCCGAGCCCTACGAGGCCAATCCTGTGCTCGTGAAGGCCCTCGACCGGCTACTGATTCTGCACGAAGACCACGAACAGAACGCGTCGACCTCAACCGTGCGCCTTGTCGGCTCGACCGGCGCCAATCTCTTCGCGTCGATCTCGGCCGGCATCAATGCGCTTTCGGGGCCGCTGCACGGCGGCGCCAACGAGGCCGTTCTCGACATGCTCGCGCGCATCCGTGACTCGGGCGAGAGCGTCGAGCGCTATGTCGACCGGGTCAAGAACAAAGAAGACGGCATCAAGCTCATGGGCTTCGGCCACCGGGTCTACAAGAGCTACGACCCGCGCGCGAAGCTCGTCAAAGAGAGTGTGGATGCGGTGCTCGCCGACCTCGGCGTCAGCGACCCGCTGCTCAACATCGCCCGCGAGCTCGAAGCCATCGCCCTGGCCGACGACTACTTCGTCGAGCGCAAGCTCTACCCGAACGTCGACTTCTACACGGGTGTCATCTACAAGGCCATGGGTTTCCCGACCCGCATGTTCACCGTGCTCTTCGCCATCGGGCGCCTGCCGGGCTGGATCGCCCACTGGCGTGAGATGAATCTCGACCCGCAGACGAAGATCGGTCGCCCGCAGCAGCTCTACACCGGCTCGCCCTCGCGCGACTGGCCGCAGCGCTAGTCGCAGGCTGGCCCTCGGCCAGGCATCCCGCCCCGCTCGCTACGCGTGCAGGGCGGTGTTGAGTTGCACGCCCGCACCCGTGCGGGGCAGCACCTCGACGGCACCGGTGACTGAGCTGCGGCGAAACAGCAGGCCCGGCACCCCTGACAGCTCGGCGGCCTTGACGACGCGCGGCTGACCATCGGTGCCGACCGTGCCGTCGAGCACGATGACCTTCTGGCCGGCGGTCACGTAGAGACCCGCCTCGACCACCGAGTCGTCGCCGATCGAGATGCCGATGCCGCTGTTGGCGCCGAGAAGCGCGCGCTCGCCGATCGCGATGCGGTGCGTGCCACCGCCCGAGAGCGTGCCCATGATCGAAGCGCCACCGCCGATGTCGCTGCCGTCGCCGACGACGACGCCCTGGCTGATGCGGCCTTCGACCATCGAGGCGCCGAGGGTGCCGGCGTTGAAGTTGATGAAGCCCTCGTGCATGACGGTCGTGCCGGGTGAGACGTAGGCGCCGAGGCGCACCCGTGAAGCGTCGGCGATGCGCACGCGCGGCGGGGTCACATAGTCGAGCAGTCGGGGAAACTTGTCGATACCGAGCGCCGAGATGCCCGCCTGCTGCAGGGCGGGTCGACGCGCGTCGAAGTCGTCGGGGTGCATGGGGCCGGCGGTCGTCCACATGACGATGGGCAGGTGGCCGAAGATGCCGTCGAGCGCGATCGAGTTCGGGTGCACGAGTCGGTGGCTCAACAGGTGCAGGCGCAGGTAGGCGTCGGGGGTCGACGCGGGCCCAGCATCCAGGTCGATCGAGATCGTGCGGGCCTCGCGGCGCACACCGCGACGCGCATCGTCGCCCTGCAGGTGCTCGATCTCGGCGGGCACGATGTAGGGGTCGCGCCCGTGCGGCAGCGTGCCGAGCTCGGGGTGCGGAAACCACGTGTCGAGCTCTTCGCCGTCAGAAAGCCGAAGCGTCACAAGGCCGTAGCCCCAGGCGTGCCGCGTCGCGCGCTCGGAGTCGGTAGCAGAAGGGTTCGTCTCGAGACTCGACATGCCTCCAGGCTACCGGCGCCGCATTACCCTGGAGGCGTGACTGCCTCTGCCCAGCTCCCGATCGACGACGGCGTCGTGGCGCTCACGGCGGCGATCGTCGACCTCGCGAGCGTGTCGGGCGATGAGTGGATGCTCGCCGACGCGATCGAGCACACACTCAGCATGAGCGCCCCGCACCTCGAGGTGCTGCGCGACGGTGACGCGATCGTCGCCAGCACGCACCTCGGCCGCGCGCAGCGGGTCATCGTCGCCGGCCACATCGACACGGTGCCGATCAACCACAACCTGCCGAGCCGTCTCGAGGGCGATGTGCTCACCGGAACGCTGCACGGCCGCGGCACGGTCGACATGAAGGGCGGCTGCGCGGTGATGCTCGCGCTCGCTGTCTCGCTCACCGAACCCGTTTACGACGTGACGTGGATCTGGTACGACCACGAAGAGGTCGAGGCGAGCCTCAACGGTCTCGGTCGTCTGGCCCGAACGCACCCCGAGCTGCTCGCCGCCGACTTCGCCATTCTCGGCGAGCCCAGCACCGCCGGCATCGTGGGCGGCTGCAACGGCCCGCGGCGCGTCGAGCGGCGCGCCGCGGGCCGTCGTGCCCATTCGGCCCGGGCGTGGATGGGCGTCAACGCGATCCACGCCCTCGGCCCGGCGCTCGAGCTGCTCGCGCGCTATGAGCCCGACACCGTCGAGGTCGACGGCCTCGCCTACCGCGAAGGCCTCAACGCCGTGGGCGTGCTCGGGGGAGTCGCGGGCAACGTCATCCCCGACGAGGCCGTGCTGACGGTCAACTATCGCTTTGCACCCGACAAGACCGTCGCCGAGGCCGAGCAGCGGCTGCGTGACCTGTTCGGCGCCGTCGCGCCCGAGCTGCAGTTGACGGTCACCGACGCGTCGGGTGGGGCACGCCCGGGCCTGGATGCTGCGCTCGCGCAGCACTTCGTCGCCGCGGTGGGTTCGGCTCCGGCCCCGAAGTACGGCTGGACCGATGTCGCCCGCTTCGCCGAGCTCGGCATCCCCGCCGTCAACTACGGCCCCGGAGACCCCTCGCTCGCCCACACCGATGACGAGCGCGTACCGGTCGAGCAGATTGTCGCGTGCGAGCGGGGCTTGCGCGCCTGGCTCACCGGCGAGTGAGTCGGGCGTGATCGCGTCGTGAGCACGCACCCCGCGCCGCCGGGTGACGCCCGCGCCGCACGCGCAGGATCCGCGTCGGCGACCGCCGATCCGGTCTTCGCGCCTGCCCCGCCCGTCGGCCTCCGGGCCCAGCTCGTCGACCTGCTGCGCCGCACCCCCTGGTGGCTCGCGGTGCTGAC
The DNA here is from genome assembly GCA_038326585.1 of Actinomycetales bacterium. Classification (GTDB taxonomy): domain Bacteria; phylum Actinomycetota; class Actinomycetes; order Actinomycetales; family Microbacteriaceae; genus Microcella. The sequence continues at coordinate 4,932 of JBBQKE010000134.1, forward strand.
CATCTGGGCAGCGTCGCGCGCGATCACCACGGCGATCATGCTCTCGTTCGCGAGCCGCCAGGGTAATATTTTATATCGCGATACATGCCCATGGCCGAACTGCCTTCTTTTATCACATTGCCCCGGGTATCGTTTAGCTGTCCCCAAACCATAAATACCACGAAGCTAAGAAACATCGAATAAAAACTAGCGATG
>JBBQKE010000135.1:0-5097 GCA_038326585.1 Actinomycetales bacterium
CGGCCGCATCTCGCCCGAAGACCACCGCGGCATCGCCCTCGACTTCGCCTCGTTCATGGGCGGCAATGACGAAGGCCACGTGAAGGCGCTGAAGGCCCGCATGGCCGACGCGGCTCGCGACCTCGACTACGAGTCGGCAGCCCGCTTGCGCGACCAGATCGGCGCACTCGAGACGGCACTCGCGAAGAGCACCATCGTGATGACCGACGATACCGACGCCGATGTCTTCGGCATCGCTCACGACGAGCTTGCCGCTGCCGTGCAACTGTTCGTCGTGCGCGGCGGCCGCATTCGCGGCGTGCGGGGCTGGGTGGTCGACACTGAGCTCGACGTCACCCTCGCCGAGCTCGTCGACACAGTGCTTCAGAACGCCTACGACGAGACCACGGTGCCCGCGCGAGAGGTGATCGTGCCTGAGGTGCCCGACGACGTGCTGGCTCTGCAGACAGTGCTGACAGAGCGGAGGCGCGGCGCGGGGGAGCGTGGCGCGGTCACGGTGAAGACGGCCCAGCGGGGCGAGAAAGCCGCATTGGCCGCGACCGTGGCCGCCAACGCCGCCGGCGAACTCGTCCGCTACAAGACGCGGCGCAGCGGCGACTTCACCGCACGATCGCAAGCACTCGCCGACCTGCAAGAGGCGCTGAGCCTCGACGAGGCGCCGCTACGCATGGAGTGCTTCGACGTCTCGCACCTGGGCGGCACGAACCAAGTGGCGTCGATGGTCGTCTTCGAAGACGGCCTGCCGCGCAAAGATCAGTACCGCAAGTTCGCTATCGCTGAAGCGCGAGATGACACAGACGCGGTCTACCAGGTACTGCGCCGCAGGCTCGCCTATCTGCACGACGACCAGGCGAACGATACTGACTCTGCACTGGAGGCAGGCATCGCAGATTCCGGCGAGGTGGTCGTGCCTCCACCGCCGCGAAAGTCGTTCCACTATCGCCCCGGTCTTCTCGTGATCGACGGCGGGCAGCCCCAGGTTGCGGCTGCCGCGCGAGCCCTGCGCGACGAAGGCATCACCGATATCGCGGTCTGCGGCATCGCCAAGAGGCTCGAAGAGGTGTGGTTGCCGAACAGCGAGTATCCGGTGATCTTGCCGCGAGCATCCGACGCCCTCTTCTTGCTGCAGCGGCTTCGTGACGAAGCTCACCGCTTTGCGTTGCGATATCAGCGTACGAAACGCTCTCGTGATATCCGCACGGTCTTGTCGACGGTTCCCGGGCTGGGCCCGGCGCGCATCCGTGAACTCCTCAAGCACTTCGGTTCGGTCGCGCGATTGCGGGCGGCGAGTGTCGACGACATCACCGCTGTCGACGGAATCGGTCCAGCGACGGCAGAACTCGTGCATCGTGCGATGAAGGCTGGCAGTTAGGCTTGGCCTGCCCGCCACAATGAGTTCTCGAGGAACGATGCCCGACGCACTACCCCACGATGTACTGATTGTCACCGGCATGTCCGGAGCCGGGCGCTCGACAGTCGCAAACGCCCTCGAAGACTTGGGCTGGTACGTCGTCGACAACCTGCCGCCGCAGATGCTGCGACCGCTCGTCGATCTCGCCGTGCATCCAGGGAGTGCGCTGCCGCGTATCGCCGCCGTCGTCGACGTTCGCGGGGGCAGGCTCTTCGCCGATCTGGCGGCGATTATCGGGGAACTTCGCTCGCGCGGCCCGGTGCGGGTGCTGTTTCTCGAGGCGACGGATGCTGTGCTCGTGCGTCGATTCGAGCAGGTGCGACGACCGCACCCCCTGCAGGAAGACGGCACGCTGCTCGACGGCATCGCTCGAGAGCGCGATCGCATGCTCGAGGTGCGTGAGCTCGCCGACATCATCATCGACACCACCGAGTTCAACATTCACCAGCTCGCGATGACGACCACCGACATCTTCGCCCCCCAGGGCACCGCCGAAGTGACCGTGACGCTCGAGAGCTTCGGCTTCAAGTACGGTTCGCCCGCTGATGCCGACATCGTGGCTGATGCCCGCTTCTTGCCCAACCCTTTCTGGCAGACCGAGTTGCGCGAAGCAAACGGTCTAGACGCTGTAGTGAGCGACTATGTGCTCGCGCAAGAGGGAGCCCGCGAGTTTCGCGATGCTTTCGTGGCGATGCTAAATCCGGTGCTCAAGGGCTATGCGCGTGAGAACAAGCGGCACGCGACGATCGCCATCGGGTGCACGGGGGGAAAGCACCGCTCGGTCGCGCTCATCGACGATGTCGCTGCGCACCTGCGCGGTATGCCCGGTATCGCGGTCACTGTGAAGCATCGGGACCTCGGACGCGAGTAAGGTCGATCTGCATACCCACCCCCAGATCGTGATTCGAGAGGACGGCACCCGTGGCGCTGACCGCTGACGTGAAGGAAGAACTCGCGCAGCTGGCGGTCACCAAGACCACGGTGCGCGCGGCTGAGCTGGCGACCATCCTGCGCTTCGCGGGCGGTCTGCATCTGATCTCGGGTCGTGTCGCGGTCGAGGTTGAGCTCGACACACCGTCGATCGCACGCCGGGTACGCAAAGACCTCGTCGAGCTCTATGGCATGCGCAGCGATGCCGCGATGCTGTCGCCCGGCGGAATTCGCAAGACCCCGGCCTACGTCGTCAGAGTGCTCGAGGGCGGCGAGACGCTCGCGCGGCAGACCGGACTGCTCGACGCACGACGTCGACCGGTGCGCGGCCTGCCCAACAAACTGACCACGGGGTCTCACGACGAGCTCGCCGGAGTCTGGCGCGGCGCGTTTCTCGCTCACGGCTCGCTGACCGATCCCGGTCGCTCCGCGGCGCTCGAGATCTCGTGCCCAGGCAACGAGTCGGCGATGGCGCTCGTCGGTGCCGCGGGGCGCCTCGGCATCTCGGCGAAAGCGCGGGAAGTACGCGGGGTGCACCGCGTGGTCATCCGCGACGGCGAGAAGATCAGCCAGATGCTGAGACTCATGGGCGCCGTGACGACCGTCGGTGACTGGGAGGCGCTTCGCGCCCGACGTGAGGTGCGGGCGACGGCCAATCGACTCGTCAACTTTGATGACGCGAACCTTCGACGGTCGGCCCAGGCCGCCGTCGCAGCGTGCGCCCGGGTCGAGCGAGCACTCGAGATTCTCGGTGACGACCTTCCCGACCACTTGCGGTACGCAGGTCAGTTGCGGCTCAATCACCGGGAGGCGAGCCTTGACGAGCTCGGTCACTTCGCTGATCCGCCGATGACCAAAGACGCCGTCGCGGGACGCATTCGACGCCTGCTTGCCATGGCCGATAAGCAGGCCGAGGCGCTGGGAATCCCGGGCACCGACGCGAATCTTCCCCCGGACTACGACGGCGCCTGAGGCCTGCGAGCTCGTGCGTGTCGCGGCGGGCGCGGGAACACTCCGGGTGTCGCCAGGGTTAGCGACAGTAGACTGGCGCACCGTCAGAGCGGTCGTCGGCATCGTCCGGTGGCCGGCCGCACAACTGCGAGGAGAGATCGCTCCATGTCCGTATACACACTCCCCGAACTCACCTACGATTACGCGGCGCTTGAGCCGCACATCAGTGGTCGCATCATGGAACTGCACCACTCGAAGCACCACGCCGCCTACGTGGCTGGCGCGAACGCCGCGCTCGACGGCATGGCCGAGGCGCGCGAGTCGGGAAGCTTCGCGAACATCAACCGCCTCGAGAAAGACCTCGCCTTTCACCTTGGCGGTCACATCAACCACTCGATCTTCTGGACCAATCTCTCGCCGACGGGTGGCGACAAGCCCACGGGCGAGCTTGCGGCGGCCATCGACGAGTTCTTCGGCTCGTTCGACGCCTTCGTCGCGCACTTTACCGCTGCCTCGATGGGCATTCAGGGCTCGGGGTGGGGCGTGCTGTCGTGGGACCCGATCGGTCGGCGCCTCATCATCCAGCAGCTGTTCGACCAGCAGGGCAACACCGCGCAGGCTACTGTGCCGCTGCTGCAGCTGGATATGTGGGAGCACGCGTTCTATCTCGACTACGTCAACGTCAAGGCCGACTACGTGAAGGCCTTCTGGAACATCGTCGACTGGCAGAACGTCGCCGACCGTTATGCGGCAGCCCGCTCGACGACTGACGGGCTCCTGCTACTGTCATAAGCGGCGTCGTGGCCGGGGCTGACGCCCCGGCCATCGCTTTTTCACCACCTCCACCACACCACCACCGGCGCTCATGAGCGCCTGATCTACAGGAGCACTCGTGAGCGTGAAAGTCGGCATCAACGGATTCGGTCGCATCGGCCGCAACTACCTCCGGGCGGCTCTCGCCCAGGGCAGCGATCTTGAAATCGTCGCCGTGAACGACCTCACCGACAACGCGGCGCTCGCGCACCTGCTGAAATACGACTCTGTCGGAGGCGTTCTTCCTCATGACGTCTCGCACGACGGCGACTCGATCACGGTCGGAGGCAAGCGCATCCGCGTATTCGCCGACCGCGACCCCGCGAACCTGCCGTGGGGCGACCTCGGCGTCGACATCGTCATCGAGTCGACGGGCCACTTCACCAAGGCAGAAGACGCGAAGAAGCACATCGCGGGCGGTGCCAAGAAAGTGCTCATCTCTGCGCCGGCCACCGATAATGACGCCACCATCGTCATGGGCGTGAACGAAGAGGACTACGACCCGGCAACTGACGTCATCATCTCGAACGCCTCGTGCACCACGAACTGCCTCGCGCCTCTCGCGAAGGTCTTCAACGACGCATTTGGCATCGAGCGCGGCTTCATGATGACCGCGCACGCCTACACCGCCGACCAGAATCTGCAAGACGGTCCGCACAAAGATCTGCGTCGTGCCCGCGGTGCTGCCATCAACATCGTGCCCGCCTCGACGGGTGCTGCCAAGGCCATCGGCCTCGTGCTGCCCGAGCTCAAGGGCAAACTCAGCGGGTCGTCGTATCGCGTGCCTGTTCCCACCGGTTCGATCGTCGACCTCACGGTCATCACGCCGACCGAAGGGCTCACGGTCGAGAAGATCAATGCCGCCTACCAGGCTGCGGCTTCTGAGGGACGACTCACGGGCTACCTGCAGTACACCGAAGACCCGATCGTCTCCAGCGACATCCAGCTGAACCCCTACTCGTCAATCTTCGACGCAGAGTTGACGAACGTCA
>JBBQKE010000136.1:0-5061 GCA_038326585.1 Actinomycetales bacterium
TTTCAGGCGGGTCGTCTAATCGGACACGCGCTCAGTGTAGCCAGACGACGAACTGCTGATCAGACGCTGGCCGCACGAGCCAGTGTTGACATCGGAGTGACGACGTGTCTATTCTGTGAGCGCTCACAGAAATCCAACCCCGAAACAGTTGCGCGCAGTCTGTGCACGCTCCCAGGGGATGCATTCCGGAGCAACAACGATGTTGATCCCGCCTGCGAAAGGACGGCCTGTGACCAATCCCCTGACCCTCAGTCACGAGCAACCGCTCGTACCTGGCTGGGCCACGGGCACGATCACGCTCGGCTGCGACTACAACCCCGAGCAGTGGGATGCATCGGTGTGGCACGACGACATCGCTCTGATGCGCGAGCTCGGTGTCGACCTCGTCGCCATCAACATTTTCGGATGGGCTCAGCTGCAGCCCCAGCCAGGACCGTTCGACTTCAGTCGTCTTGACCTCATTCTTGAGTTGCTGCACGCGGCCGGAATTCGCGTCAACCTCGGCACCGGTACCGCGTCTCCGCCGCCCTGGCTGGCCCGCCTGCATCCCGAAACTCTGCCTCACGCTGCCGACGGCACGATCGCATGGCCCGGCGGCCGTCAGGCGTGGTGCCCGAGCTCAACGGTGTTCCGAGAGAAGGCTCTCGAACTGGTCGCGTCGATGGCTGAGCGCTACGGCGCGCACCCCGCAGTCGCCCTCTGGCACGTCTCTAACGAACTCGGTTGCCACAACGCTCTCTGCTACTGCGACGAGTCGGCCCGTGCTTTTCGCACCTGGCTTCGCGGTCGCTACGACACGCTGGATGCCCTCAACGAGGCCTGGGGCACGGCGTTCTGGAGTCAGCGCTTCGGCTCGTGGGACGACGTGCTGCCGCCCCGCGCAACCCGCTCGGCGGGCAACCCCGCGCAACTGCTCGACTTCAAACGTTTCTCATCAGACGCCCTTCTGGACTACTACCGGGCCGAGACAGCCGTGCTGCGCGAGCGTTCAGCGGTGCCCATCACCACCAACCTCATGGTCACTGCGCACATCTCGACGCAGGACTACTTCACCTGGGCACCCGAACTCGACCTCATCGCTAACGATCACTATCTCGATCACCGGCTCGCCGAACCTCTCGCCGAGCTCGCGTTCAGCGCTGATCTCACCCGAGGTCTGGCCGATGGCGGCCCGTGGATGCTGATGGAGACTTCCACGAGCGCCGTCAGTTGGCAGCCCGTCAACCACGCCAAGCGCACGGGTGAGCTCGCGCGAACCGTGCTCGGTCACGTTTCTCGAGGCGCCGACTCGGTGTGCTTCTTCCAGTGGCGAGCCTCGCGCAACGGTGCGGAGAAGTTCCACTCGGCGCTGCTGCCGCACAGCGGCACGACCGGCGAGGGGTGGGCGCAGAGCGTCGAACTCTCCGCCCTGCTCGACCGGCTCTCCCCCGTCGTCGGCTCGCGCGTTCTCGCCCGTGCCGCGATGGTCTTCTCATGGCCGGCTTGGTGGGCCGCAGAGGGCGATTCCCAGCCGAGCAGCCTGCTGCACTACCTGCCCGAAGCTCATCGGTATCACCGCGCGCTGCGCGCGCTCGGCGTGACTGTCGACATCGTCGCACCCGGCAGCGACTTGTCGGGGTACGACCTCGTCATCGTTCCGACGCTGTACACGCTGACAGATGCCGAAGCCTTGAGCATCGCGCGCGCCGCGTCTGCGGGCGCCACCGTGCTTATCACGCCCTTCAGCGGAATCGTCGACGAGCATGATGCCATCCGCCCGGGCGGCTACCCCGGGGCCTTCCGCGACCTACTCGGTCTCACGGTCGATGAATTTCGTCCGCTCGCGGCCGACGCAGTCATCACGTTGTCCTCCGGCGCTCACGGCAGTATCTGGAGCGAGTCGGTGCGCGTGGTTGATGCCGAGGTGGTAGCGACGTTCCTCGAAGGACCCGCGTCAGGTTCACCCGCGCTCACGCGTCGAGCCGCAGGAGCCGGAACGGCATGGTACGTCGCGACGGTGCTCGACGATGAAGGCGTGCTCGCATTGCTGCGGCGTCTCTGCGCCGAAGCGGGTGTGCGTGTTGTCGAGGTCGGCGTCGACGTCGACGTCGTCACTCGCCGCTCGGCCGACGCCGACTTCACCTTCGTCATCAATCACCGCGCTCAGCCCATCACGGTGCCGTTCGCGGGTCTCGACCTGGTCTCGGGCGAGACGGTCGACGACGCCACACCGCTGCTCGCCGGCTCCGTGCGCGTCGTCTTGTCAGAGAGGAGCGATCGTGGCGCGTGACACTGCCGTCAAGGCTTCGAACGCCGTCAGTCACAGGAAGGCGCTCGCCGTCTTCCTCATCCCGTTCGGCTCGCTGTTCGTGCTGTTCTACCTCGTCCCGATCCTGTATGCGGTTTACCAGTCGCTGCTCACGGTCGAGCGCGAGGGCACCTTCGGCCCCGCTGTGCAGGTCTTCGGTGGGCTGACCCAGTACATCGCGGTGTTCCAAAACGAGCCGTTCTGGGCATCCATCGGCCGGGTGCTGCTGTTCGGCGTCGTGCAGGTGCCCGTCATGCTCGGCGTCGCGCTACTGCTGGCGCTGTTGCTCGACTCGCCGCTCGTGCGGGGTACGAAGTTCTTCCGGCTCGCGTTCTTTGCTCCCTATGCGGTGCCGAGCGTCATCGCGGCCATCATGTGGGGGTTTCTCTACTCGCCGAACCTCTCGCCCTTCACCGCCGTCACGTCAAATTTCAACTTCCTCTCAGCCGAGACGGTGCTGTGGTCGATCGCCAACGTGGTGACCTGGGTCTATGTGGGCTACAACATGCTCATCATCTACTCGGCGCTGCTTTCTATTCCGCAAGAGATCTACGAGGCGGCGCGGCTCGACGGCGCAGGTCAGTTCCGCATCGCCTTCGCGATCAAGATTCCCCTCGTCGTGCCGGCTCTCGTACTCACCGGCATTTTCTCGATCATCGGCACGCTGCAATTGCTGGCCGAGCCGCAGGTGTTCCAGAGCTTCTCGAATGCGGTGACGAGCACGTTCACCCCCAACCTCACCATCTACTCCACCGCGTCGGTGCCCAACATCAGCCTCGCCGCGGCCATGTCAGTGGTGCTCGCCCTGGCGACTTTCGTGCTCTCGTTCACCGTGCTCAAGCTCACGCAGCGGAGGACCGCATCATGACCGAACCCACCGACACCCGCACGCTACGCACCCAGGGAGCGAAGAAGCCGGCACGCGACGGCGGCATTCGCGAGAGCGCTGTCTCGCGCACCGTTGCCATGGCGGTCATGATCGTCGCCACCCTGTATTTCCTCACTCCGCTGTGGTGGCTGCTGGTGGCATCCACGAAGACTCGTTCCGACTTCACGACGACTAATCCGCTGTGGTTCGCCGACTTCGCGCTGTTCGACAATATTGCGGCGCTCGTGACCTACCGCGACGGGGTCTTCTTACAGTGGCTCGCCAACAGCGCGCTCTACGCGGGTGTGGGCGCACTGCTCGCCACACTCTTTGCCGCCATGGCCGGTTACGCGATCGCCAAGTACACGTTCCGAGGGCGCGAAACCCTCTTCAACGTGATCCTCGGTGGCGTGCTTGTGCCGGCGACGGCCCTCGCGCTCCCCCTGTTCTTGCTGTTCAGCCAGGCCGGGGCGACGAACACCATCTGGGCGGTGCTGCTGCCGAGCCTGGTGAGCCCGTTCGGGGTGTACCTCTCGCGCATCTACGCCGCGGCCAGCGTGCCCGACGAGATCATCGAGGCGGCACGTATTGACGGTGCTGGTGAAGTGCGCACGTTCTTCACGGTCGCCACGCGCCTTATGGCGCCGGCACTCGTCACGATTTTCTTGTTTCAGTTCGTGGCGATCTGGAACAACTTCTTCCTGCCGCTCATCATGCTGCGTGACGAGAACCTGTTCCCCGTCACGCTCGGCCTCTATGTGTGGAACACGCAGGTCAGCCAAATCCCCGACATCCGCGCCCTCGTCGTCATCGGGTCGCTTCTGTCGATCATCCCCCTCATCGTCACCTTCCTCGCGCTGCAGCGGTTCTGGCAGTCGGGGCTGGCGAACGGCGGTCTCAAGTGAGCCGCCGACAGACCCTCGACCGCAGCGCGGCCGAGCGGAGCACCACCACCAGCACCATCAATCGAAAGGAACACAGCATGGCGATCACGCGATTCGCGCGTGCGGGGGCCGTTGCGGCCATCTCCGCTCTCGCACTCACGGCCTGCGCGACCGGCGGCACTGACGCCCCCGGCGCGAGCGGCGACTGCGCTCCCACTGACGGCCCGGTCAACCTGACCTTCACGAGCTGGCTGCCCGGCGTCGAAGAGGCCGTAGCGATCTGGAACGAGGAGAACCCCGACGTTCAGGTCGAGGTGCAGACCGGGCCCAACGGCAACGGCGGCACCTACCAGAACTTCTTCAACCAGCTCGCGGCCGGCAACGCCCCCGACCTCGGCCAGATCGAGTTCGACGCGATGCCGAACTTCCGCGTGCAGGACGGCCTCGAGAACATCGCGGCCTGCGAGGGAATCCTCGAGGCGGAGGACCAGTTCGTGGGCTGGACCTGGAGCCAGGTGACCTTCGGTGAGGAGAACGCGGTCTACGCGATCCCGCAAGACACCGGCCCCATGGCCATGTTCTACCGTGCCGACCTCTTCGAGGCTGCGGGCATCCCGGTTCCCACCACGTGGGAAGAGTACGAGGCCGCCGCCGTGCAGATCCGCGAGCAGGGTGGCTACATCAACAACTTCTCGCAGAGCGACATCAACGCCTTCGCCGGCCTGGTGTGGCAGGCAGACGGGCAGTGGTTCTCGAACGACGCCGACGGCTGGACGGTCGACATGACCGGTGCCGAGACCACGCAGGTGGCCGAGTACTGGCAGGGATTGATCGACAACGACCTCGTTGCGGTCTACCCGCCGTGGACTGATGAGTGGAACGCGGCCTACAACTCGAGCGAGCTGTGGACGTGGGTTTCGGCTGTCTGGGGTGCCAACACCATTGCTAGCGGCGCACCTGACACCGCTGGTAACTGGGGCGTTGCTCCCATGCCGCAGTGGGAAGCCGGCGCCAGCGCTGCT
>JBBQKE010000137.1:0-4954 GCA_038326585.1 Actinomycetales bacterium
TCAACTGGGCCGCGCACCGGCCCGACTATGCAGCGCTCGAGGCGTGGCTGGCAAGCGATGCCCCCAAGCTCCTCGCCGATGCCAAGGCGGCCGCGAGCGTGCTCGCAGGGCTGGACATCGGACTCGCCGGAGTTGTGTGGGACTCCCGCCTCGCCGCGTGGCTCGAGCGGCCGGGTGCCAAGTCATACGACCTCGTCGATCTCGTGCACGATGTGCTCGGCGAGTCGATGCCGCAGGCCGACCCCAATCAGCTCGTGCCCGACACCGAGAGCATCAGCCCCGCCACCGTGGCGTGGTTCTTGCACCGTCTCGTGGCCGAGCAGCGCGCCTCGCTGCCCGCATCGAGCGCCAGGGTGCTCACCGAGATCGAGCTGCCGACAGCACCCGTGCTCGCCCACATGCAGCGCACCGGCATCATGGTCGATCGCGCGGCGCTCGACGCGCTCAGCATCGAACTGGGCGAGACGACTGCGCAGCTCGCCCAGCAGGCCTTCGCCGAGATTGGGCGCGAGGTCAACCTCGGGTCACCCAAGCAGCTGCAGGAGGTGCTGTTCGAAGAACTGGGCATGCCCAAGACCCGCGCGACGAAGACGGGCTACTCGACCGACGCCGCCGCTCTGGCCGACTTGCAAGAGGCGCATCCGCACCCCTTTCTCGGTCTGCTGCTGCAGCATCGCGACGCCACGAAGTTGCGGCAGATCATCGAGACGCTGTCGACCGCGACCGGTGCAGACGGGCGCATCCACACGACCTACGACCAGACGGGCACGACGACCGGCCGCATCTCGTCGACCGACCCCAATCTGCAGAACATCCCCGTGCGCACCGAGGCCGGCCACCGCATCCGTGCCGCTTTCGTGGCCGGGGAGGGGTTTGATGGCCTGCTGACCGCCGACTACTCGCAGATCGAGATGCGCATCATGGCGCACCTGTCGGGCGATGAGGGACTCATCGAGGCGTTCCGCTCGGGAGAAGACCTGCACCGCTTCGTGGGTGCGCGAATCTTCGGGGTTGAACCGGCCGACGTCACGAGTGAGATGCGCACGAAGGTCAAGGCCATGAGCTACGGCCTCGCCTACGGCCTCAGCGCGTTCGGCCTCAGCAAGCAGCTGCGCATCGACTCGAGCGAGGCGAAGCAGCTCATGACCGACTACTTCGCGCGCTTCGGCGCCGTGCGCGACTATCTGCGCAGCGTCGTCGAGCAGGCGCGCGCCGACGGCTACACCGAGACGATCTTCGGCCGCCGCCGGCCGTTCCCCGACCTCAAGAGCCCGAATCGCGTGCTGCGCGACAACGCGGAGCGCCAGGCGTTGAACGCGCCGATCCAGGGTTCGGCCGCTGACATCATGAAGATCGCGATGATCGACGTGGCTGCAGACATGCAGCGGGATTCCCTGCGCTCGCGACTGCTGCTGCAGGTGCACGACGAGCTCGTGTTCGAAGTGGCCCCCGGTGAGCATGAGGCGCTCGAAGCGATCGTGCGTGCACGCATGGGTGCGGCGGCTGAGCTGGCCGTGCCGCTCGACGTGCAGGTCGGAGAGGGCCGCGACTGGAACGAGGCCGCGCACTAGGCTCGCTGTCATGTCTGACAGCCCCGCGCCCCGCATCCCCACCCCCGTCGACACCGCCGCCGAGCAGTGGGTGGCCACGCTGTGCGAGTTGAGCCCCGAGGTCGCCACCTACATCGGCGCCGAGGGTCGGCTCGATGAGCACGAAGACCTGTCGCCCGAGGGCCACGCCCGCTACAACGCCGCGACGCGTGCCGCGTTGGCGACGCTCGAGAGCTTGCAGCCGACCGATGATACCGATCGCGTCACCCAGACCGATCTGAGCGCTGAGTTGCGACTCGACCTCGAACTCGACGAGGCGGGCTGGCACCAGCGCGACCTCAACGTCATTGCCTCGCCCGCACAGAGCCTCCGCGAAATCTTCGACCTCATGCCGACGGCCAACGAGCACGACTGGGGCATCATCGCTCGCAAGCTCAGCAATGTGGCGGGTGCGCTCGAGGGCTACACCGAAACCCTGCGCGAGGGCATCGCGGCCGGCAACACTCCCGCGCGGCGTCAGGTGGTCGAGGTTCTCGACCAGGCTCGACGCAACGCCGCGGCCGACGGGTTCTTCGCCGAGTTTGCCTCGGGGGCGGTCATCGAGGGTGGCGACGTGCCCGAGTCACTGCGTGCCGACCTCAACCGGGGGGCGGCGGTCGCTGCCGATGCCTACGGAGCCTTCGCAGAATTTCTCGAGACAGAGCTCGCCCCGGCCGCGCGCGAGCACGACGCGGTCGGCAGAGAGCTCTACGGCCTCATGTCGCGTCGATTCCTCGGCGCCACGATCGACCTCGACGAGACCTACGAGTGGGGCATCGAAGAGCTTCAGCGCATGGTCGACGAGCAGACGCGCATCGCTGGCGAGATTCTTCCGGGCGCGAGCGTCGAGGAGGCCATCGCTCACCTGGAGAAGGACCCGGCGCGCAAGCTGCACGGTCGCGACGCCCTGAAAGCGTGGATGCAAAATCTCAGCGACACCGCAGTCGACGAGCTCTCGCGCACGCACTTCGAGATCCCTGAACCGGTGAAAGAGCTCGAGTGCATGATCGCTCCGACCTCGGGCGGGGCGATCTACTACACCGGCCCCACCGACGACTTTTCGCGTCCGGGTCGCATGTGGTGGAGCATCCCCGAGGGCGTCGACGAGTTCGACACCTGGCGCGAGACGACGACCGTCTACCACGAGGGAGTTCCCGGTCACCACCTGCAGATCGGCCAGGCCGTGTACAACCGTGCACAGCTCAATTCGTGGCGCCGTCTGCTGGCGGGCACGAGCGGCCACGCCGAGGGCTGGGCGCTCTACGCCGAGCGGCTCATGGAAGAACTCGGTTATCTTGATGACCCGGCCGACCGCCTCGGGATGCTCGACGGTCAACGCATGCGTGCCGCCCGCGTCGTGCTCGACATCGGCGTTCACCTCGGCAAGATTCACCCTGAGACCGGTGAGGTGTGGACGAGCGACGACGCTTTCCGGTTCATGCGCAAGAACGTCAACATGAATGATGGCTTCGTGACCTTCGAGGTGAACCGCTATCTCGGGTGGCCCGGCCAGGCGCCGTCCTACAAGGTCGGCCAGCGCATCTGGGAGCAGATTCGCGATGCCTACAAGGCCAAAGAGGGCGCGGAGTTCTCGAACAAGGTGTTCCACAAGAACGCCCTCGACCTCGGCGGAGTCGGCCTCGACACGCTGAAGTCGGCGTTGCTCGACTGAACGCCCAGAGTCACGGTTTGCCGCCCGTCTCGGCGGCGGGGTAGGCTGGAGAGTCGTCGATTTGACGGCAGTCCTGTCCGCATGCCCGGGTGGCACCGCCTCGTGCCCGCCATTCTGGCCTGAAACCACTGTCCGCATCGGAGCAACCACTACATGACCCCCGTAACGACCAAGGCACCTCAGCAGATCGCCATCAACGACATTGGCTCTGCCGAAGACTTTCTGGCCGCGGTCGAACTGACTCTCAAGTTCTTCAACGACGGCGACCTGATCGAAGGAACCGTTGTCAAGATCGACCGCGACGAGGTCCTCCTCGACGTCGGCTACAAGACCGAGGGTGTCATCCCCTCGCGCGAACTGTCGATTAAGCACGATGTCGACCCGACCGATGTTGTCGCCGTGGGCGACATGGTCGAGGCCCTCGTCCTTCAGAAGGAAGACAAAGAGGGTCGCCTGATCCTCTCCAAGAAGCGCGCGCAGTACGAGCGCGCATGGGGCGATGTCGAGAAGATCAAGGACGCCGACGGCGTCGTCACTGGCACCGTCATCGAGGTCGTCAAGGGCGGGCTCATCGTCGACATCGGTCTGCGCGGCTTCTTGCCCGCGTCGCTCATTGAGCTGCGTCGTGTGCGCGACCTCACGCCTTACCTGGGGCAGGAGATCGAGGCCAAGATCCTCGAGCTCGACAAGAACCGCAACAACGTCGTGCTGTCGCGCCGCGCGCTCCTCGAGCAGACGCAGTCGGAGAGCCGCTCGACCTTCCTCAACAACCTCGCCAAGGGCCAGGTTCGCAAGGGTGTCGTGTCGTCGATCGTCAACTTCGGCGCCTTCGTCGACCTCGGTGGGGTCGACGGTCTCGTGCACGTCTCTGAGCTCAGCTGGAAGCACATCGAGCACGCCAGCGAGGTTGTCGAGGTCGGCCAGGAGGTCACCGTCGAGATCCTTGAGGTCGATCTCGAGCGCGAGCGCGTCTCGCTGTCGCTGAAGGCTACGCAGGAAGACCCGTGGCAGGTCTTCGCTCGCACGCACGCCATCGGCCAGGTCGCCCCGGGCAAGGTCACGAAGCTCGTCCCGTTCGGCGCGTTCGTTCGCGTGGCCGACGGCATCGAAGGTCTCGTGCACATCTCAGAGCTCTCGGCCAAGCACGTCGAGCTCGCCGAGCAGATCGTGTCGGTCAATGACGAGGTCTTCGTCAAGGTCATCGACATCGACCTCGAGCGTCGCCGCATCTCGCTGAGCCTCAAGCAGGCCAACGAGGGCGTCGACCCCGAGAGCGCTGAGTTCGACCCCGCGGTCTACGGCATGCCGACCGAGTACGACGAGGCCGGCAACTACAAGTACCCCGAGGGCTTCGACTCTGAAACTCAGGAGTGGAAAGACGGCTTCGACGACCAGCGCGCCAAGTGGGAGCAAGACTACGCTGCCGCCCAGGCCCGTTGGGAGTCGCACAAGAAGCAGGTCGTCGCGGCTTTGGCCGACGAAGACAACGAGCTGCCCGCCGCCTCCGGCTTCACGAACGACGAGTCGTCGGCCGGTACTCTCGCCGACGACGAGTCGCTCGCCGCTCTGCGCGAGAAGCTCTCGAGCAGCAGCCAGTAGTCACACAGCACACCGTGAACGGGTCGCCCCTCAAGGGGCGGCCCGTTCGTCGTTTACGCGGGTGCGACCGATTGCCGCTGCCGACGCATACGTC
>JBBQKE010000138.1:0-4940 GCA_038326585.1 Actinomycetales bacterium
TTCTGGACGGCCACGACGGTGGCGGTGAAGGTCGTGCGGCAGTTCGCCCCGATCGTCGCCGACGCCGAAAGCGTCGCCCTGCGCTGGGTCGCCCTCGACGAGGTGGATGCTCTACTCCTGCACCCCGGATTCGCCATCGCCTGGCCCGCCCTGCGAGCACGGTTGCTCGGCTAGGCCGATTCGGGCTCGGAGTCTTCGAGTCGCTTCAGAACCTCGAGGGCGTCGTCGGCGGCGTCGCGGAACGGGTGCAGCACCGCCGAGATGTTTCCGTCGATGAGAGCCGCACGGTAGAGGCTCTCGGCAGAGTCGGTGTGCACCGTCACGGCGATGGGGCAGACGGCGCCGTGACGTCGCAGCGACGTCGCGAGCGCGAGGTTCGTGTCAGCGTCGGGCAGGGTGCTGATGATCCAACGGGCGTGGCGAACGGGCAGCGTCTCCGGAAACTCCGGGCTGTTCGCATCGCCGAACACGACTGTGACGCGATCGGCGAGGTGCTCGGCTTCGATCTCGACGCGCGCATACGGGTCCCACTCCACGACCAGCACCGTGCATCCACTCTGGGCAATCTCGCGCACCAGTTGCTGGCCGAAGCGCCCGTGCCCGAACACGATCGCGTCAAACCTCTCGCCCTCGAAAGCCTGGTCGGGTCGGGTGTTCTTGCGTTCGAAGATGCGCAATGCGGGTTCGAGCCAGGTGTAGAGCTGCTTCGAGTACAAGATCATGTAGGTCGAACCAGTGATCGTGATGAGCCCGACGAGCGTGACGAGCCCGACGATGCCGTCGTCGACTTGCCCGAGGTCGCGGCCGAGCGCGATGAGAATGAGGCTGAACTCACTGATCTGGGCGACCGCGAGCCCGGCCAAGAAGCCCACTCTGCTGGGGTATCCCATGGTGCCCATGATGATGAGCACGATGATCGGGTTGCCGATGAGCACGAAGAGCGAGAAGACGATGGCGGCCGGAATCTGATCGCCGATGGTCGAGAAGTCGAGTTCGGAGCCGAGCACGATGAAGAAGAAGAGCAGCAAGAAGTCTCGTAGCCCGCTGAGCGATGCGGCGATCGATTCGCGATAACGCGTCGAGGCGAGCGCGAAGCCGGCGAGGAAGGCGCCGACCTCGATCGAGAATCCGAGCACGTCGGTGATGGCGGCGAGTGCGACCGCCCACGCCACGCTCCATACGATGAGCAGCTCTTGCGAGCTCGCGATGCTCTTGAGCAGCCACGGCAGCACCCAGCGCATCATGAGGAACAGCCCGATGAAGATGCCGCCCGCGCTCAGCACGAGACGCAGCACCTGCTCACCGACCGGGGCGTCACCGCCACCCGCGAAGCTTGTGAGGGCGATCATGGCCACGATCACGACGATGTCCTGCACGATCAAGAAGCCGAGCGCGATGCGCCCGTGCAGCTCATCGAGCTCACGCTTGTCGCTCAGCAACTTGACGATGATGATCGTCGACGAGAACGTCAGCGCGACGGCGACATAGAGTGCGGCAACCGGGTCGAGCCCGAACAGCAGGGCGATGCCGAAGCCGATGGCTGACGTGAAGACCACCTGACCGAGGCCGGTGAGCAGGGCGACGACTCCGATCGAGCGGATGAGGTTGATGTCGAGCTTGAGTCCGACGAGAAACAGCAGCATGGCAATGCCGATCTCGGCGAGCAGCTCGAGCGGTTCGGCCTCGTCGATCCAGCCGAGCACGCTGGGCCCGACGATGATGCCGACCAGGATGAACGCGATGAGCAGAGGCTGTTTCGCCCGATGGGCGAGGAACGCGACGACGCCCGCGACCGCCAGAATCGCGGCCGTCAGGCCGAAGGTGTCGATCTGGAGGTCCACGCCTGTCACGGTATCAAGGGCGCGGTGCGGCGGGCGACGTCGTGCCGGGGGCGGAGCCCGCCCCGCCGGGCATCAGGGCGAGCATGTGCTGCGTGATGAGCGGGGCGAGCTGGTGGTGCGTGAACTCGTCAGGGTGCATCCACATGACGGCGTCGATCTCGGCGTCGGCCACGACCGGATGCTCGATCGCAGCGCGGAACACGTCGGCGATGAGCGTCGTGCCAGCTTCGTTCGCGGCGGCGGTCGTGAAGGTGCCGAGCGGATCGAGCTCGGCGGGGTCGAGGCGCACGCCGAGCTCTTCGTGCAACTCGCGCGCCAGGGTCTCGGCGGGCGACTCGCCGGGTTCGGGCTTGCCGCCGGGCTGCATCCAGATCTGGGTGCCACGCTTGCGCACAACGAGCAGTCGCCCCGCGTCGTCGACGGCGAGCACGGCCGAGACGCGGATGACGGGCTGACCGCTCACGCGCGGTGGTCGAGGATGGTCGTGATGGCGATGCGGATGCCCCGCTCGAGCTCGTCGAGGGTGAAGTGCGGGTCGCCGCCGATCTGCGGTGTCGACGGCACGTGGATGAACCCGACCCGCAGCGGCGCGGCGCCTGCTCGCGCGTCTGCATGTTCGTGAGCACCCGTGGTGCCCTCAGAACTGTCACGCTGCTCGGCCATTCCGAGTGCGGCAAACATGACGGCGTTGCACACGTAGCTGCCGGCCGACAGCGAGACCTCGGCCGCAATGCCGGCGTGAGAGATCGCCTCGGCGATGTGCTTCACGGGCAGGAGGGCGAAGCGGGCGGCTGGTCCGTGAGGCTCGAGCAGGGCATCGGTCGGCTGGTCGCCGTCGTTGTCGGCGATGCGCGCATCGGCCAGGTTGATAGCGACGCGTTCGGGGGTGATCGCGTGACGGTTCTCGGCGAGCCCGAGCATCACGACGACGTCGGGATGGTGCGCGTCGATGGCGGCGGCAAGCATGCCGGGAGCCCGCGCGAACGACACCGGCAGCACCTCGCCGACGAGGTGGCAGTCGGGATGCCCGAGCTCAGCCAGCCGCCGCGCCAGCTCGCCGCTCGGGTTGTGGTGGGCGCCGCCGAAGGGCTCGAATCCGGTCACGAGCACGGTCGGTCGGCGGTCGGAGGAGCGGCGGTCAGACGACTCGTGGTCGGCGGTCGAATTCATGGCTTCAGCCTGTCACGAGATGCGAGCAGCACGTGCGACCTGCGCATCCTCCCGCGACCCCGCGACCCCGCGACCCCGCGACCCCGCGATCCCGCGATCCCGCGCGTATTCACGCGCTCAGCGCATCATGCAGGGCTCGACTCGCGCTGGGCATGTCGAGGGCGGTGTTTGGTTTGGTGCCGGGCCCCACGCCGGGCGGCACCAGCAGATATCGTGGCCCCGCTCGTGTGATCTCCCACCCGTTGTTGTGGGCCAGCAGGTGATGGTGTCTGCACAACAGGATTCCGGCGGCAACATCGGTACGGCCGCCATCTCGCTGCCAGTGCTCGATGTGATGCGCCTCGCACCACGACGGTGGTCTCTCGCAGCCGGGCCATCGGCATCCGCCATCGCGCGCGGCGAGAGCCAGGCGCTGAGCCCGACTGAAGAGCCGACGCTCGCGCCCGAGGTTGAGCGGCTGACCCGCGTTGTCGGGGTCGCCGTCAACCGTCAGGAGCACGGTGCCGGCGCTGCAGGCGTGCC
The DNA here is from genome assembly GCA_038326585.1 of Actinomycetales bacterium. Taxonomy (GTDB): domain Bacteria; phylum Actinomycetota; class Actinomycetes; order Actinomycetales; family Microbacteriaceae; genus Microcella. The sequence continues at coordinate 3,534 of JBBQKE010000138.1, forward strand.
GTTCGACGGTCTCGATCGACACTGCGTCGGTTTGCCCTTCGAGGAAGCCCCGCCCGGCTCGCTCGTCGAGGGCGCGACCGGCCACGATCACGCGCACGCCGACCGGCCCGTCGCCTAGCAACTGCGAGGTGTCGGCGGCGACGCCCTGCCGCAGCAGCTCGGCGAACGTGTCGCTCGCGCGTTGCTCAGTCGATCGCTGATCTTTCGCGCGCTCGTCTTCAAGCGTCGACCCAGAGTCCCGATCGTCTGCGCCAGCGCCAGCGCCGTCGAAGCTCGGCAGGGCGCGCTTCGGCGAGGTGACGCGGTCGTGCACCTCGCTGACGATCGCGAACGTCTCGGGGTCGAGCACCCAGTGCGCATAACCCATGCCGTCGGCGCGACGCCCGATGCGGAACGATCGCTGCTCGCGTCTCGCCTCTTCGCGCTGCGCGATGCCCTCGAGGTCGAGCTGGTCGCGTTCGGCTCGGGCTTCGCGAGCTGCCCGATCGGCGTCGAGACCGTCAATGCGGGGGAGCAGCCGTGCCGCAGCCTCGTTCAACACAGCATCGGACACAGCGGGGGAGGGCGAGCCGAGCCCGGTCGCGATCGCGTCCGCGACCGCGACACTCACGCGCCCCTCAAGCACCGCGACCGCAACCGGCGAGGGCGCGCCACTCGCTCCGCAGCCGGCCTCGTCGACCCGCGCGCTGAGCGCCGAACCGACGCGAACGGCAGTGCGAGCATCCGCAACGCGCGTGCCGGTCGTGACGCGCACCAGCTCATCCGGCGTGCGGTGGCCCGTGCGTTGGGCCAACCCGAGAGACCCCAGCTCAGGAGCCGAGCGACGCGCAATCTCGCCCGCCAGCAGCGACACGTGCAGTTGGGCGAGGCGAACCTCGTCAGCGGCCACACGGGTGAGCTCGAGCAGCGCGTCGTCACCGAGGGCGCGGTACGAGTCGGGCTCGCGAGGCACGAGCGAGAGAGCATCGACCGCGGCAGACATCGCCGTGGCGAGCGTGTCGTGCCCTGTCGGTGACGACAAGGAAACCGGCTCGGCGTCATGCGCAGCAGCCGGCGCGGGCAGGGCCGCTGTCAACACCGCCATGCTTATCACGCCCCTTTTCGCTGCTTGCCTATCGGTTCGTACGTATCGAACATACGTTCGACCACCGACATTTGGGAGCGGGCGACCCAGGTGGTGAAGAGTGAGAAGCCTCAGTCGATTGTGAGGGAGTCGCTAGCGCTGAGGAGGCCCAGCGGGCGACTCCGGCGGCGCATCTTCAGCATCATTAGCATCGCCACCACCAGCTCCAGCACCCGCCACGCGCTTCGTGCCAGAGAGCGAGAAGAACACGACTCCGAGCGCCAAGAACGTGATGCCGATCGCGAAGTTGTCGGGCATCGTCAGCGTGAACACGACTCCGACCA
>JBBQKE010000139.1:0-4907 GCA_038326585.1 Actinomycetales bacterium
ATGTTCCGTACTCGCTGCTCTACCGCTGGCCGGGCAGCGACCCCGCCGCAGCCAGCGCGCCGACCGTGCTCATGGCGCACTACGACGTGGTGCCCGCAACGGACGAGGGCTGGCAGCACCCGGCGTTCGCGGCCGAGGTGCTCGAGCACGACGGCGAGCAGGTCGTGTGGGGCCGCGGCACGATTGATAACAAGGGCTCGCTCGTCGCCCTGCTCGAGGCCGTCGAACGGTTGCTGGAGGCCAACTTCACCCCGCGGCACGACGTGCTGCTGGTTTTCGGCCACGACGAAGAGGTCGCCGGCACGGGCGCGCAGGCGATTGTCGCGGCGCTGCGCGAGCGGGGCATCCGGCCTTCGCTCGTCGTCGATGAGGGGGGCGCGATCGTGCGCGACGTTTTTCCGGGCCTCGACGAGTCGGCCGCGCTCATCGGAGTCACCGAGAAGGGCATCACGACCCTCACCTTGCGGGTCGAGCAACAGGGCGGCCACGCCTCGAGCCCGCCGCCGTTCGCGGCGACCGAGCGCCTCGCCCGCGCGATCCTGCGGCTCAACGCTTCGCCGTCGCGAGCCCGGCTCGACCCAACTATGCGCGCCATGGTGCGCACGCTCGGCGCGAGGGCGACCCAGCCCCTGCGGTTCATCTTTCGGCACGTCGACGCATTCGCCCCCCTGCTGCTGCGGGTGCTGCGTCGGCGCGGCGCCGAGACGACGGCCCTGCTGCGCACGACTCGCGCCGTGACCGAGCTGCGTGCGGGCCACGCCGCCAACGCTCTTCCCGAACACGCCGAGGCCACCGTCAACCTGCGCATCGCACCCTGGTCGAGCGTGGCCGAAGCTGTCGACGAGGTGCGGCGTGCGATCGACGACGAGCTCGTCGAGCTCGAGGTGCTGTTGCCGAGCGAGCCCTCGCCCGTCTCGCCCGCCTCGGGCCCGGCGTGGGACAACCTCGTCGGTGCCATCGACGAGGTCGTGCCGGGGCTGCTCGTCAGCCCCTACGTCATGATGCAAGCGAGCGACTCGCGGTTCTTCACCGCGATCAGCGACCACGTCTACCGCTTCGCGCCCTTTCGGCTCAGCGCCGCGGAACGTTCGTGCCTGCACGCGAAGAATGAGCGCATCCGCGTCGCGTCGTTCCTCGAGGGCATCGACCTGTATAGAGCGCTGATCGTGAGGCGCTAGCCGCCCGAGCGCGCCACGGCCTGCACCTGCGCGAGCCTGCGCGGAGCATCCGTCACCACACCGTCGACCCCGAGATCGATCGCCTGCTGCCACAGATCGGCGCGGTTGAGCGTGTAGACGATGATCGTGAGGCCCGCCGCACGCAAGACGTCGGCCGCCTCGGGCTCGACCTGGAACGAGCGCAGACTCGTCACCACCGTCGACGCGCCGTGAGCCGCCGCGAAGGCGACCGGGTCGTCGGGCAGGCGTCGCACGACGACCGCACGCGGCAACGACGGAGCCTCGCGCCAGAGGTCGAGCAACGTCGGCGACTCGAAGCTCGCGAGCACGACGCGATCTTGCACCCCCGCCCGATAGATAGCGGCGATGACCGGGCGCAGAGTCTCGGGGCTCCAGATTCCCTTGAGTTCGATGAGCGCACGAGCTCGAGAAGACTGCAGCAGCGGCAGAAACTCGCTGAAGGTCGGGATGCGCGTGCCCGCCCACGCGCTGCCGTACCAGCTGCCCGCATCGAGGGCCCGCAGCTCGGCCAGTGTGCGATCGGCGATGGGTCCGGTGCCGTCGGTCGTGCGGTCGAGAACCTCGTCGTGAAAGAGAACGGCATGACCGTCGCTCGTCGCATGCACGTCGATTTCAAGCACCTGAGCCCCGCTGCGCACAGCCGCCTCCAGCGCCGGCATCGTGTTCTCCGGGGCAGCGGCGGGGTCTCCGCGGTGCGCGATGGTCAAGGGCAGACCGTCGTTCAGCCCGAACGACCCGAGAGGCTGGGCAGCGTGCACGGTCGCCGCCGTGTGGTCGATCGAGAGCACGGCCACGAGCGCGACGGTCGCGGTGAAGGCTGCCGCAGTGCGGCGCACGGAGTATCGACGAGAGGTGTCGAGCGTGCGCGTCAGGGGCATCGAGTTCGCTTTCAGACCGTCGCCGCGTCATTGCGGTTGAGTCATGCTAGCGCAACCCGTTACCGTTTCGTGATCTACAGCGCCGTCGTGGTCGAGCCGCTCGCGGTGGCCGAGACGGGACGTCGTCGACCGGTCGCCGCCGTCGAGGCGATCGACCGCGCCATGCCCGAGAAGATGACGCCGTGGAACGGGAAGACCGCCGCCCAGTAGAGTCGCCCGCCCAATCCGGTCGGAAAGAAGATGGCACGCTGCACGAGGCGAGACCGACCTCCGGTTCGCTCCTCAACGGTGAACTCGAGCCAGGCGCGGCCGGGCAGCTTCATCTCGGCGCGCAGCCTCAAGAAGCGACCGCGCTCAAGGCGCTCCACGCGCCAGAAGTCGAGCGCCTCACCCTGCGCGAGCCGGTCGGGGTCACGGCGACCGCGGCGCAGCCCGACGCCACCGACGAGCTTGTCGACCCAGCCGCGCGCTGCCCACGCCACGGGCAACGAGTACCAGCCGTTGTCGCCGCCGATGCCCTCCACCACGCGCCACAGTGCCTCGGGTGGAGCCGACGAGTCGGCTTCCTGGCGGTCGGTGAAGACGGTGTGCCCGCTCCACTCGGGGTCGCTCGGCAGCAGGTCGCTCGGCGCACCCTGCACGGTCGAGTTCTGCCAGCTGGTCTCGACCTCGCCCTCGCGCATCTTCGCGAGCGCGTAGCGCACGGCGAGACGGTAGCCCGTGAGACCGGCCTCGGGCGGGTCGATGAACTGATCGATGTCGTGCTCGCTGCACACCGCGTCGTACTGCAGGCTCGAGATGATCGGCACCGCGAGCGAGCGTGGAATCGGCGTGACGAGGTTGACCCACTGACTCGCCAGGTAGGGCGTCAGCACCGGCAGGCTCGCGATCGGGCGCTGCTTGAGGCCCGCCTCGACGGCGTAGCCGTTCATCATCTGCCCATAGCGCAGCACGTCGGGGCCGCCGATATCGAAAGCCCGGTTGACGTCGGCTGGCAGAGTGGATGCTCCGACCAAGTAGTGGAGAACATCCCGCACCGCGATCGGCTGAATGAAATTGCGCACCCATTTCGGGGCGGGCATGTAGGGCAGCACCTCGGTCAGGTGCCGGATCATCTCGAAGCTTGCCGAGCCCGACCCGATGACGACCCCGGCCTGCAGCGCCACGGTCGGCACGCCACTTGCCATGAGGATGTCGCCGACCTCTTTGCGGCTGCGCAAGTGGGCCGAGAGCGGGCCGTCGGGGTGCAGCCCTCCGAGGTAGACGATGCGGCCGACATTTGCGGCCGCCGCTGCCGTTGCGACGGTCGATGCCACCTGCCGCTCGGTGCGCTCGAAGTCGCCCGCGCTGCTCATCGAATGCACGAGGTAAAAGAGAACGTCAATGCCGTCGACTCCGCGTTCGACGTCGGCGGCGCGTCGCAAATCGCCCACGACGACCTCGACATCGTCTGCCCACGGCACATCGCGCAGACGCACCGGGTCACGCACGAACACGCGCACCTCGTGGCCGGCCTCGAGCAGTCGCGGAACGAGACGCCCGCCGATGTAGCCAGTGGCACCGGTGACAAGCATCTTCATGCGGCCACGCTAGGGGCGCGCGCTGAGAGTTGCCCCGCGGAGGCGCGCGCGAGGTCGTCACGCACGTCGAGTGGTCAGTTGTTGTCGTTTCGCACCCGGGAGGCGACAACAACTGACCACTCGGGGCGAGTGCTGCGCAGTCGACCCCGCGACCTCGCGTTGCCGTCACTCGTTGTCGCCTCGGCTTTCGGTAGCGACATGCAGTGACGACAGCGGGGCACCGCGTAGCGTGAGGGCGTGCAGAGTGCAGCCGTGCCGGCGTCGAACAGCGAAGAACGCGCGCAGGGCATCCCGCCTCGGGTCATCGCGTGGTTCGCCGAGAACGCTCGCGACCTGCCGTGGCGCCGCCCCGGGTTCAGCGCATGGGGCACGCTCGTGAGCGAGATCATGCTGCAGCAGACGCCCGTCGCGCGCGTGATCCCGCGGCTCGAGCAGTGGCTCGCGCGCTGGCCCACGCCCGACGCGCTCGCGGCCGACTCCCCCGCCGAGGCCGTTCGGGCGTGGGATCGCCTGGGCTACCCGCGCCGCGCCCTGCGCCTGCACGCAGCGGCCGTCGCGATCAGTGAGCAGCACGGCGGGGTCGTGCCCGATGACGTGGATGCTCTCATCGCCCTGCCCGGAATCGGCGACTACACCGCCCGCGCCGTCGCGGCGTTCGCCTACGGCAAGCCGGTGCCGGTGGTCGACGTCAATACGCGCCGAGTGCTGGCCCGCGCCGTTACTGGTCACGGCGAAGCCGGGCCCGCCCGCACTCGCGCCGACCTCGCCACGATGCAGGCGCTGCTGCCGAGTGACCCGGCAGAAGCTCGACAGTTCAACGCCGGCGCCATGGAACTCGGCCAGACGGTGTGCGTCGCTCGCGCCCCGAAGTGCGAGGCCTGCCCGATCGCCGAGCTGTGCGCCTGGCGCGCGGCGGGCTACCCCGAGTACGAGGGGCCCTCGGCACCACGACAGGCGCGCTTCGAGGGCAGCGACCGCCAGGTGCGCGGCCTCATCATGCGCGAGTTGAGGCTCAGTGACACGCCCGTGCCCGCCGAGGTCATAGAGCAGCTCTGGCCTGACGCCGTGCAGCGCGAGCGCGCGTTGGCAGGTCTGCTCGCCGACGGTCTCGCGACGGGCACGATCGACGAGGGCTACGGGCTGCCCGAGGCCGCGGGCCGCTGACGTATTATCGACAGCATGACACTCGACGATGGATCGCGGGCCACCACTCGACTCGAGAAGTTCGCCATCCTGCTGTTCAGCGGCTT